>JAOARE010000020.1 GCA_025210695.1 Rickettsiales bacterium | reverse complement strand
TATTCCATGCCAATAACCATGATCAAAATAGGTTTGCATACATTCATTTTGTGGATTAGATGGCCATATAATGCTGTCATAAGTACCCTTACAGGTCAGGTAATCATCAAAAAAAATATTAGAATATTTTACATTATTTAAATAATCTTGTTGCAGTTTGTTATCGTTTGTTATTAGTAGGTACTTACCATTCTTATATACTTTTACATAAACAAATAGGGGCAAAGAAAAATAGTCATTTAATGGAAGGCAAAAGTTTTTTATTAACGGATAAATATTCTGATAGTACTCTAAAGCATTTCTATTCATTTTTGGTACTTCATTTACTAACAAGCTACTTGAGTTGTATTACAGCAAATATTTATATACTAAGCAAGATTATTTGAGTTTTTAAGCGTTTTTTATAGACCAATCTCAACTAAATATTAGATCTCTGAGGTGAGATGCAACTAAAAGACTAGACATGTAACTTGCTTGGCAATGCAATCCCAGAAGTTTAGGGGGATTAGAAAAAAGGGTCATGAAAATATACTAATGTCATTTAAACTAGCAATGATAATAGCCAAACTAATATTTGTAATTTTATCTGCTGTGTTAATTGGTCCCTTGCATGCTTGGATACAAGGTATATCAGAAGTTAGTAATAGTTATAAACAAGTCCCTATAGCGTATAGTACTTGTGAATTATGGGCAATATTGCTACTTGCAACAATCCCTAAATTCAATAATAATTAGTATTTCAGTTATTTGAGATAATAGGAAATATTAAAGAAATTATATTAGACAAAATAGTTTTTATTTAGTCGTCTATGCAATTTGTAAGTACAACTAACAAATTGCATAGATGAAGATTGTGATCTTCTAGACCTAATAATTGCCATTAGTTTATTGAGAGCTCTCTGAATCCTCGGCAATAACCAAGGTTCCATTACCAAATAACGCAACTACTTGAACATTATGAGAAGCATCGGGAAGATCAAATGAAACAAGACCATTATTTCCACCACCAAAATAAGGTTCAAAGTCATCATCTGGATTATAACGATTTGGTATTCCCATTGGCATACTTCCACTGCCCGCCATAGTCAATAGCGCTTGTAATTGTAATACTGTTGCTTCAACTACGCTACCTTCAACTTCTATATCTAATAAGGAACTCAGTTGGCTGCTTAAATAATCAACAATATTTCCAAATGAACCAAAAAATCCTCTATTACTTGCTTCGAGTGCATAGGACGCTTTAGTACCAATTAAATCATCAAGAGAGTTTTTACTTGAACTAAACATATTTTCAATCAAAGAACTTATTCCTTGGTCTACGGAGAACTCTAGTTGACTAGACTTTGCTGATTTACTATACATAGATTCTATAGCCCGGGTTGCTTCTTCACTGGTGGTGCTTCCAGTTTGCATTCTAACATCCTGATTTTTAATTCCGTTTACTATTGCTTTTGAGATTCTCATATCTTCTTGCACTCTAGGATCATTCACATATTCCTCTAGTGCCCTGTCTGGATCAATAGCAACTTTTTCATCAAAAGTAGTAGCTCTTTGGTATGCTATATCAACTGAATCCATTGAGTCATCAGTGTCTGTCTTTGCTTCCTCTGCAGCTTTCTTTGCCGCCCATCTAGCTTCAACTTCCTCTGTTGCTATTTTATGCGCTTTTTCGTGGATTAATTTTTTAATAATTTCTGCTGTATTTATACCAATTCCCATCGCTTCACAAAACTGAGCTTTTAAGTCTTGGTCCGAAATTTTATTGATATCATGAATAGGGGTTAAATGTCCATTATTCTCAGCATAAGGATTCGCTCCATAATTAATAAGAATTTGTACTATTACTAAACCTGCTGTATTTTGTTCACTAGATGCAAAATGCAATGCTGTAAAGCCATCTTCATTAAAGGCAATAGCTAGAACAGGATCATCTTCTAAAATATTTTCTACATCTTCGATTTCTCCATCTGCTATTGAACCTATCATATCATTAAAAAGCTCAGCTTCTTCCGCAGTTAAATTCTTTCTCATTCCTGTTTCTTGATCTATATAAAACACTGCATCCTCCAATTTACGAAAATATGTTGAATAAACAACCATGACAAAGCATTTTATATATATATTCTAAAACTGCCAAACTGCCATTGGTATATTAATAAATGTAAACTAATTCTATAACAATAAAAAGGCAAATATATACAAATAGGAGAAAATGTCAATAGAAAGTCAAGCTATATTAACAAATTAACTCTTATAAAAATAAAATGATCTTATTATTTGTCCAGAGAGCTTCCGTGTTGACTATGTTGTGTGACAGGAGAATTATCTGGAGTTTTTGATTTATTTGCTCCTTTAGATACTGTACCATGAGTTTTTAATGCATTTCTTAGTTTAGAAGGATCTTTTGAATCTTCTTCAAGAGATTTTTTAGCTTTCTTCTTTGCAGCTCTAGCTAACCTTTTGGCTTCTTTATCATCAGCAGCCTGAGTTTGTGTTTTTGTGTGGGCTTTTTTATCTTCAAATATCTCATTTATTTCCTCTTGTTCTTGTACCGCTGCTTGTTCAACTATCTCTGTCTTTACTTCAATTTCTTCTTGTTTTTGTAAGGCTTCCATTGCAGGTCTAGTGGCAGCGAGAGCTTCTTCTCTTATCTTTGTTTCAATAGTAGTTATAGCATCTTGCTCTATTTCTCTTTTTGCTATTCCTACTGTCTCAGCAACTCTTTCCATTCTATCTTCTAAGGCATCTTTAATTACTTCTGGGGTTTTAGTCATGGCTGCTCCCACAGCGGCTAATCCACCTTCTATTGTTTGTTCTATTCTTTTAATTGCGTGATCTGTTGCTCTATCAATAATATGCCCATCTTCTTTGAGAACAATATGATTATCTGTTGATCGTCTTTCTTTTTGACGAATATTTTTTCGCTCAAGAAATGCTTGGTTGGTTAATTCTTTATGAGCAAAATAAGCAAGCTTTTGATTGTATTTTTCATTTTCAACAATATTACCCTGTTGTTTTACTATTTCTGCCTTCAGAGCTACAAACGGAGCTAAAACTGCTCTTTTGTAAATTTCCTCTTCTGATATAGCTTTAATTCTAGCTTTTTGTCTCCGGTCCTCAGAAACAAACTTTCCATCCCTTATATCTTGTGATGTTTCGATATCTTCAATAATATCAGGAGACTTTAGATATTGCTCTAATGCTAAACTTGGGTTTCTTGCAAATAATTCATCAAAGAGTTTACGTTCTTCAGATAACAGCCATGAATCTTTTGGTAAAGTTCCATTTTCTGCAGCAGCTTTCGCTGCTTCATATGCAATGGTTGTAATTTCTTTAAGTTTCTCTAATATATCACCAAATGGGTATAGTTCAGCTAGGGCAAATGCATCAGCTATTAAGGATGCCGGAGGAATTTCACCTCTAATTTTATACACAGCAATTCTATGTAGGATTAAATCTAATTTATTCTTGACCTCTTCCTTAGATAGTCTAGGCTTGGCAGATATTGATTCTTTACTATCAGACAGTCTTCCAACAGTATTTATGATATTGTTATTTAGTACTGTTAGGTGGTCATTATTAGCCATAGCGCTGAACTCAAATTATGAAAGTGAAATATAATTGTGATCTATATTAGCTATAAATTCTTAAATAATCGTTAAGCATCTTTTTATAGTAAACAAAATTAACTAAAAATTAATTCTAGAACCTTAAAATTAGTATCCAGGTAAGATTATTTTATTGAAAAAATAATGAAATTAATACTCAATCAAAACAAACTCAATGAAGAATTATTTGAGGCTATTTGCGATGGTGACCTACTTAAAACTAAGGAGTTAATTGCTAATGGGGCCAACGTTAATTCGAAACATCCAGACTATGATTATAATATTTGTCCTTGTTTGTATAAATCCATTATTGAAGAATATATAGATATAGTAGAAATTCTTTTAAATGCTGGAGCTGATCCTAATATACCAGCGTGTGAATTTATTAAAGATATAGAGATCTTTTATTATCCGATACAGGCAGCAGTTACTACAAGCAATAGCTCTGTTGCTATTGTAAAATTACTTATAGAACATGGGCTCAATCTAAATTCAAAATTCTCGCAAGATGCATTTTTACTTATTTGTCAAAATAGGTTTGATCATGCAATTTATATGATTGAATGCTGTAGGGCCCTAATAGTAGCTGGTATTGATCTTAATTATATTGATGAGTTAGAAGAAACTGCTCTTTTTCTGGCAGCAACAAGTAATAATATAGGCATTACAAAGCTACTTATAGAAAATGGAGCAAAAAAGAATCTAGCCTCCAGTTTTGCTCTTGATAACTATGATGAAGTAACAAGCATTTATCAAAATAGTGATAAGAGAGTTGATAATGAAGCATATATACTTTGTAAAGCTGTATTTTTTAGAAATACAACACTAATTGAAAAAATGTTAAACTTTGGTGTTAATATAAACATTCCTTATCAAGGCTCTGTAGGACCTAAAAAAACAGCCCTAACCTCTACCCATAATCGCTTCATGAGGGAATGGTTATTAAAACAAGGTGCAGATCCGAAAGTTATAATAAAAACAGAGAGAGCAAATCCATTATGTGATGTTATTGTTTCTGAAGATATCGAACCATTTAAATTACTACTTAGCTCAGGAGCAGATCCTAATGAGACAAGCTCAGACCACACCAAAACACCAATCTTGCACCTTGCTGTGTCTTATTCCTCTCCGCTAGAAAAGTCAAAGCGGTTATTATTTTATGGGGCAGATATTCATGCGAAAGATGTTTTGCAACGGTCAGTAATGCATGCGATATTAAATCAGCAATTATCAAGGGCTAATGAGTATTCTGAAGAAGATTATGAAGAATTAGAAGAAGAAAAGTTACAAGTAATTGATTTTCTACTTTTTTATAACGCTAACCCAGTTCCTAAGGATATTAGGGGTAATACCCCATTGCATGTGGCAGTAGTAAGTGGTTATAGTTCTGTTATTCTAGAAAAGTTGATAGCAATTGGAAATAATATAAATGAAAAGAACTATTATGGAGAAACTGCACTTTCTCTGGCCGCCAGGAGTGGAAATACAAAAGCGGTCAATTATTTAATTGAGCAAGGTGCAAAAAAGGATTTAACTTTCCTCATTTGCTTTGATAGTCAACCTAACGTTTTAAGAAGAATAAAGAAAGTAAAATTTGTTGAAATTCTTGATCAAGAATATAATACGTTACTTCACTATGCTGCACGAAGAGGTTTTATAGATGTTATAAAAGAGTTGCTTCATCAAGGGGCAAAAATCAATCTATTTAACAGATCTCACCAAACTCCATTAGATATAGCTGAGAGCAATTTGCAGACAGAAGTATTTAAATATCTTGCAAAAGAAGGGGGAAAGACATATGGTGAACTCTCTAATAATTGTATCTGGGATTGGTGCTGCGGGTATTGGTTGCCAAATACACACGGAAAAATAAGGTTATGTTATAGTTTTGCCGGTGCTAAAAAAGATATTTGTAATAAATATGGTTTTGTTAAAGAAAGTATTCCTCTCTCGTTTCTACAACAAAACTTAGCTATAAAAGTTATGAAGTATATTTCAGACATTCTAAATATCACTTTCTATAAAAGTAGAAATATAGAAGAAGCTGATTTATTCATTGGACAATTTTCTGACAAAGAGATATGGAATTATTCTGGAGCTGAACTCAAACATGTTGATCACTGGATTATTTCTAAAGCTTCTATTGCTATTAATAATTATCGTTTCAAGGATAGTACTATTGAATCTTATCCTAGTTTCTCATTTATGAATATTTTACAAAGTTTTGGAAGAGTGTTAGGTCTTAGATACTCAAAAGAATCCTATATTTTATATAAGAATCAAAGTATGTTAGATGAATATTATGAAGTAGGGTTTAGTAGAAATGACCTTGAGAAACTTAGTTCTAGATATAGCTTTACTAGATAGGAAGAGCTGTAATGAATATAATAACTCTCTAGATGGTGGAGGTGCCCATTAAAGCTAGATGAAATTGATTTTTAGCTCCTTCAAATGACTCTTTATTTCTTATTTGTATATGTATTTTAAGTGTTTTGTACTCTCGAGAAAGTACTTCCTATCCGTATTTAGAATATTGGTGCAATTGTTTAATATAACCATAGGTATTAATCTAGTGGAAATATCATTTAACGATAGGCAGCTCATTCCAATTTGTAGTAAATTCTGGTGATTTTTTCTCACTTATCATTTGCCAAGTTCTCTTTGATCCTTGACTTGCTTGGAAAACAGTATTATTACCCATATTATTATTTATTGAATCTAACACTTTCATTAGTTTATCTGAGTGTGAGTAATCTGTTTTGTTAAATAATTCTATTTGTTCTGCCTTAGTTGGCTGGAAATTAGTTAGAATTATTCCTAACTTATGATACTGATATCCTGGTTTGAACATTTGGTGCAGAGCCCTTTTTGCATAATGGATAATTTCTGCTGTATTGTTGGAAGGTCGGGGTAGGGGATATAATAAACTATTTCTATATTGAGGTTGTTTATTTCCAAAAGTATTAGTACTTAAGAAAACACAAATCTCATTTGTGCGTGAATCTTGTTTCCTAAGCTTTATACATGCAGTACTGATATAGTTGCTTAAGGCTTCTTCTAATTCTTCTATTGCAGTAATAGGTCTTCCAAAAGAGCGAGATGAGGTAATGGATTTCTTATCCTCGTGCAGAGTGGTTAATTCAAGATATGAAATTTCATTAAGCTCATGAATTATTCTCTCTACAACAACAGAGAATTTCTTACGCATAAATAATGGATCACTATCTCGTAATTCCCTAGCATTGCCAATTCCTAATAGTCTTAATCTTGGAGCTAGCTTACTACCTATACCCCAGATGTCTTCAACTTGGAAATTTTCTAAGATGCTGTCTAATTTGGGGTTGTTAAGAAGGTTAAGGACTCCTTTAGATTTTTTAGCTAGGTGATTTGCTATCTTTGCTAATGTTTTTGTAGAAGCAATGCCAACCGATACTGGAACACCAACCCATTGATTTAATTTTTGTTTTATATTATGTCCGAATGCCATATAGTCATCTATATTGAGCGTTTGGAGACCAAGGAAAGCTTCATCTACTGAATACACTTCTACAAACGGACATAATAGCTTCAAGCTTTCCATAATGCGACAAGACATATTGCTATATAGTTTATAATTAGAAGATAGTACCTTGAGTTTTCTTTGTTGGTATAAATGTTCGAATTTATAGAAAGGTTCTCCCATAGCAATATTCAGTGCTTTTGCCTCATCAGAACGCGCTATTGCACAGCCATCGTTATTTGATAAAACAACAACAGGTTTGTTTTCTAGATTGGGAGCAAATACCCTCTCACATGAAACAAAGAAGTTATTACAATCAACTAAAGCAAAGATAGATTTATTGTTCATAATGGGTGAATAACATTTGTAACCACACCCCAAATATGAGCGCCTGTTTCCGAATTGATTGTAATGGGAGGAAATTTATCATTCTCAGCATAAAGAAAAGCCTTGTTGTTCTTTATTACTAGCCGTTTAACTGTTAAAGCTCCTTCAATTGCTGCAATAACAATTTTGTCATTACTAGGAGTAAGGCTACGATCAACAATTAGAAGGTCGTTATTATGTATTCCAACGCCAAGCATTGAGTCTCCACTGACTCTAACAAAAAAGGTGGCAGTTGGATGTTTAATTAAGTATTTGTTTAGATCAAGATTATCTTCAATATAATCATCTACAAAGGAGGGGAAACCGGCTTCTACTTTGCATCCCTGAAGTGGGAGTTGATAGACTTCTGATTTTTCAGCTGAATTACTTGCAAGATATATTTTATTCATTATTAATTCAGATAGATTATACTTATAGACATTTCTATAATATCAAAATAAATACTATCTATAAAGACATTTGCTTTTTATTATATTTGATAATAACAGTCTTAAGAAGTGAATTTTTTTCAAAGAATATAAACAGAAGTAAGGTTATAATATTGATATATTTTACAATCTTCCCTATCAAAATACTGTATATAGTCTTATAAGAAATAAGTATAGATGCTGGAATGAACCAAATAGCTCCTAAGATTATAATTTAGCACATAACCATGAATAACGTAGGAGCACTAATAAAAAACGTATATATATTAAGGATAAGAGCAAATTTCATGAGTGGGTAGCAAGATTATCCATGACACGCCAATACATATTGTTATATAGCGTAAAACTAGAGGAGAGAATTTGGATCTTTTTATACAGATCTTTTAGATTGATAACTATTATGACTATCGGGTTATATTAGCCCTAAGCTCAATGGAAAATAGAGCACTATCCGACAAGAAATAGCATTAGTTGAATGACCATTACTAAAAGGACACAAAACTTGACAGATATTAAATTATAGACATTATATCTCTGTTCTATATATAATTGTATTGGGGAAGTTGAGTTATTATATGTCAAACAAGAAAAGAATTATTATAATTCTTATCATAGGTTGTGTGTTATTTTTAAGTACTTTGTTATTTTTTCTTTTTAATGAATTAGATAATCATAATCAATATATTAAACATAGATTTAGTGAAAAAATTTCATCGATTGAATCATTGTTTAATAGTAAAATTGCTAATGCAAAACATCTAATATATAGTTTAGGCGTTACAATAGCAGAATCACCAATCAGTGAATTCTCCCTTGGATATCAAGATCTAATAAATAATTTCGATTCAAGAAATAATTTTGACGAAGAGATAACAATACCCTTTGGTTTTATAAGCTTTCTAACAAAAAGTGAGATCGACTCCTTATCTTTAACTTCCAAGAATTTTCATACAAATTTATATAATAGAAATCATTTAGAGTTTAACCAGTGTATAAAAGAAAGTGAAAAGGAGCCTTATAAAGTTAAGATAATCTCTCCTAGAATAGGTTTGAGTCTAAAAGAACAAATCATTCCTATAAATATGGCAGTGATAGATGTAAATAATCGTTATGTTGGTCAGATTTGCTCCGGACTAGTTGTAAAGGGTTTACTCCATAAAATTAACTCATATTTTGGTTATAGCAGGCATATAAATGGAATAAGAATGGCTATTAATTATAATAAGGATATGAGTTTAGAATCACTTAATATGAGTAGAATATTACGGTCTATTATATTAGGTAGAGATATATTCATTTCACATCAGCTTCATAAGTACCCTTTAGTAATTGAAATAAAATTAAAACATAACTTTTTTATTCAATCTACGCTTAGGTTTATATTATTCTCTTTGAGTGTTTTACTAATATTCTCTGTAATTGCATTTATTATTTACAAGGAAATACTTTGTTATTATGAACATCCTTTACAGAAGATTCAAAAGAAACTAAATGTTCTTAGTGGGGGTATTGAGAATGGACACAACAATACTATTCCTTCCAGGATAAGCTCTTGTTCAGCTGAGGTTTTTACTAGTATAAATAAAATGATAGACGATTATCAGTTGGCTTTTCTAAAAGGCTCATCTTCTAATATTCAGAACCAGGAGATTCAAAAAAAGATTCTAAATCTAATCTATATTGAACAGCACTTTTTATCTCTTCATAAAAGTAAGATAGGTGAAGATAAATTATATTCATTTAAATTATCTGGCTTCATAAAGGAAGAGCCCATTATCCAATCTGTTTATGATTTTCTACAGCAGCTTACTAATTATTGTGCCGATTTTTATTACGAGGTTAGTATTAAGCTTATAGTTGCTAGTAAAGATAGAAAAGATTTTACGTTTAAACAAACAGCTCTAATAGAAGTGATATTTAGTATTTTTACTTTTATAATAAGATCTGGATTTGATATAGAAGACGAGAACATTACACTAAGGGCAGAATTTCTAGGTATTGATGATTTTCCTACCTTTACAATTGAGGTTGTTATGCAAGGTTGTGGAAAGACCTTAGGGTATGAAGTAGGCCCACAATTCACGCATACAGGATTATTAGGTATCTATCTATTAGCTAAGGAAAATAAGTTATTTTTTGATATAAATAAGGTTGGAGATAAGATAAGTTTTATCCTAAGACCTATTGGAAATGAAATAGATAATTTGTACGTAAATATATAATAAATAAAGGAGTTTTTCCAGGTGATAAATCTATTCAAAAATCATATATTTAGCACTAAAAAATGCTTCTAAGAAATGGACTAAGCCAATCAGAAATTGGCCTCTGGCTTTAAACAAATTTGAAATCTTATGTGGAGATTCGAGATATGATTTAGTAACAAAAATAAAATAAACTTATACAAAGAAAATGATAGACTCATATCCATAGTTAGATATTTTTTATAAACTTTCATTATATGTGTTTTGTTTTTTTTTCTTTTTTCCTTGATTTATTAATAGTTATAGGTGGTTCTAGTTTAGTATTGTTGAAATTGTCTTTTCTAAAGTATTCATCTATAATGGCATAATCATTTCCACTTTGTTCATATTGTTTCTTTGCTTTACTCAATCTTGCTAGCTGTTCAGGTGTATATCTTTTATGCATTTATAATTCTCCAACGTAAAATGATATTATACTCTAGTTTTTGTTTTTTTTCCACGTTTTTTGAGAGTGTGTGGTGTTATATTATTAGTATGAGTTTTGCTTTTATGAGAGAGAGCCTTTCTTATTTTTATTGAAGGCTTTATTCTTGGAGCTGGCATTTCTGGTATATTTTTATCGTATTCTACATTGAGGCCTGCTTGTTGTAATTTTGTTATACTACTTAAAGATGATAAAGTACGATTGCTAGAGGCTAACACTAGATCAGTAGTTAAATTTTGATTGAGGTCTTTCTTTTCTAGAAATTCTTTGGATCTTTTATAATCCCAGATTTTAATATTTTTTGCTTTAAAATTACCCTCTTCAATTAAAATAGGAATCTTTCCTCTAGGAACATTATTATCAACTATTGTGTATTCTATATTACTATCTTTGTTTGCAATTAGTATATTATGCAAATCCGTACTAATATCTTTATGAGCTCTACGTAAAAGAGTTGTGTCAATGAACCTTCCAGTTTTTCGACCTCTTTCTGCTGCCCACTTTATACTTGTTTCTACAGGTATAGTGACGCAATTTAAGTGAAGTTTTCCACCATCTAAGGTAGCTAGATTTATTTTCTCTTGTGTTGGGTATACGGTATCAATCAGTATATGTGGGGCGCCTTCGTTACTGAGAACTTTTTTGTTAAGATGTCTATAAATATTTTTGCTGATTAAATATGACTCTTCATGATTAAAACTGGCATGATTTATAGTATTAGGCCCTAATTCCTTTGGGTTAGAAACTAAACTACGATATGAGTCAGTGTTAACTTTTACAATATTTGATTCTTCTATTCCTAAATTCTCAGCATCTATTATTGACATCCCAAAAACTGTTCCTTTTCCAGATGCAGGGGCTCCTATAATCATAAATGTATGTCTATCACTTCCTGTTTGTAACGAGAGACGTCTTAATGGTACTGTATTTCCATTTATTGTATGCTTAGGATAATAGACTTGCTTTGAATCTATTATATTTGATATATAGGGTTGAATAAGTTGTTCTATTTCTTCCCTCATCTTCTGGTTGTAGAACTTGTCATAGACTATTTTTTGAACAATAGAAAGATGGTTATCTGTAAAGCTATGTTCTCCTGGAGTATATAATCCATTATCGATACGGATTTTTACTTTGTTATAGGTTTCTTTAATTTCACGAAGATAATAACGTTGTTTTTCATTCAATGATTTAATATCTGGTATATCATTATTAGCTACATTAAACTTTAGAAAAACAGCTAATGCTTGTTCAAGACTCGTTTGAATGTTATTATGTATTCTTTCAAAGATTACTTTCTCCAAAGTTTTTTCAGAAGGTTGATTTGTGCTTTTTAATAAGGGAATAATATGGTTTTTGTATACATCTTGTACTATGGCAGATAAGTCACTGCTGTTATATTGTTTAACTTCTGTTTCAATGCAAGCTATTGTTTCATAATATGCTAATCTTCTAGGGGTAAGAGTTAGTAAATGAACAACGTGTTCTGCTCCTAGAGCATTTGCTATCTCCGTGATTTCATTAGTCTGTCTTATTGTATATTTTAGAATTGAGAATTGTTCATTGGATTCTATATTAACTTTCTGAGTAATATAGCTATCTAAACTTGGAATGTTTGATACTGTTGAAGTTGGTTTGGGTTTCACTTTAATCTATAGATTATTAACATATTATCTAGATATTAACACAATGTTCTAGGGTCTTGTAGGAAAAACTGAATAATAGAATTATAAAAATAAACACCCTCAATAAAGGTATATGGTTTTTGTTATATTTAATTAAGCACAGCCTTAAAGAGTAAGTTCCACCCAAAAAATACAAATAGAACTAAAGTTATAATATTGATATATTTTGCAGTCCTTCCTGTTAAAATACTTTGGATAGTATTAGAAGAGATAAATATAGATGCTCCAATAAACCAAATTGCACCTATGATTACAATTTCTAACCAGCATACCACTTTAAATAATGTAGTAGCGTCTTTTGCAATAAATGTTGAGAATATTGTTAAAAAGAAAGATAAAGCTAATGGATTTAGTGCATCTATCAAAAACCCTTGTTTAAAACCTTCTTTAGTGGTCATAGTTTGATTACTATTTTTTGCTTCTCCTATAGTTATTTTATCTGTATTGTGGATAGTTCTAATTAGTCCGGTTATACCTAAATACATTAAATATGCTGCACAAATAATTTGAAGTATCTCCATAATATACAAGGAATATGTAAAGTTAATTCCTAGAAGAATATAGAATGCTTGTAGTGCAATTCCAATTATCGTACCAAGAGCTGTACATATTCCAACTTTTTGTCCATAGATAGAGCCATTTCTAAATATTGCAATTATAGAAGGTCCAGGAGACATAATTGCTAGCAAATATGTGATTCCTATTTTAAGTAATATATCATATTCAATCATAGTTATTTCTTCTTTTAATCAAGTTTATAGGATTCTTAAATTATATAGATTAGTTTACTCTTGCCAGTTATATACTATAAGCTTCTCTATTTTGTTGAATTCTTCAATATTCGAAGTAATCATAGTCAAATTATGAAAAGCAGCTGTTGCTCCTATTAGAATATCATAATAGCCAATTGACTTACCCTGTTTATGTAAATTAGCTCTAATTAATGCAGCTTCTAATGCGATCTCCTTATTAAAAGGAATGATCTTTATTGATTGGATGAAGTCCATAAGAATATCTTTGATAGCGACTGATATTTTATCTTGAAGCAATAGAGTGCCATATTCTATTTCCATTATCGTTATGGCAGAGATTGCTAACTCAGAAGGACTACAATTTTTGATTCGTTTAATAGTTTTGATATCACCTTTAATGAAATCACTTAGTACACAAGTATCTAATAAATATCTCATGCTAATAATTCTTATATATATTGGTTTTGGGTACTGATGTATTACTTATATCTTTTTTAATTTCCTCAGCTAATCCTTTCATTTTATTATATTCTTCTTCCCCATAAACTTTCATATAACAAGAAGTGCCGATCTCATAATAATCTTGTTTTATCGATTCATTTGTATAGTTCAATATTTGAGAACAACTTTCAGGAGGGACCTTAACAACCGAAGCACCTGTTGATTTAGCTATTGAATTAAGTAAGAAGTTTGGTAGAGAAACAATATCTTTCGCTGTGTCTCTAAAGCATATATCTGAATTATTGTGATATTCTTGTAACTCAGCATTATTAAGTGAATCTATTTTATTAGCAATACATTCATCATATGTATTTTTTAAATTATTCTTTTGAGTGTCAGTGTATTTAATAAGAAGAATTAAAATGGTAATACTTAAGATAATGATTGTATAAATAATTGTTTTTTTCATTTTGCTATCCTTATTGCCTTTGTGTTAAATGATAAATATCTCACTCTATATCAGTGTTTGGCTCTTTCAATTCCTTTCGATGTGCTTCGAATCCTTCCCAGCTAGAGATGTTTTCAATGCCTTGAAAGTCTAAAATAGAATCTGGCCATTTTTCTTTTTTATGACTCTTTACCAACATGGTTATAGCTTCCTGAATTAAGGTATTACGTTTTTTATGAGTATCTATTGCAACCGTGTCTAATTGCTTGGCTAAATCATCATTTATATAGATGTTTACATTCATAATTCTAACTCCATAATTATATGATATTACATATATAATATAACACCCTATAACATGTTACAAGCTATTTCTTTGGATTATTATGAAATTTAAACAATAAAGTTACCCCATAAAGAATAACTTATAACTCATTGAAGAAGTAAATGATTATAAAAATAGTCCACCAAATCTTTATTTTTAAAGTCCAAAATAGTATTTAGTTAATTAAAGGATATCTAGTGAATTTCTTTGTGCATTACATTCATAAATGTGTTTTTTCTTTTTATTATGAAGGTTCCGCCCCTTCACCAAGAATGTCAAGGTATTTACGATATACATATACTCTATCGCGTTGCCTACCTGTGATCTCTTCTAGGATTCCTAACTTTAACATTGAATTAAAGGTACTTCTTACAGTTGGGGGTGTGAGTCCTAATTCTTTGCTCAATAAAGGGACTGAAGTTTGAGGCATTGTTTTTAGATATTCTAATACTTCAATACAAGAAAGTCTGCTCCTACCTAATTTTTGAATTTTTAATAAATCTTTCTCAAATAAGGTATTTATTTTCTTAGCAGAACTTATGGCCTGTTTAGCTGACTCAGTAACACCCTCTAAAAAAACTCTAACCATGTTTCCCATGTACCTTTAAGTCTTACTTGTTGTAATAAATTATAATAAGTACTTCTGTTTTGTTTAAAATAAACACTTAGATATAAAAGGGGTTCTTCCAATAGACCTTCTTGATAGAGTATTAAACTAATAAGCAATCTGCCCAACCTTCCATTTCCATCTAAGAAAGGGTGAATAGTCTCAAATTATGCATGTGCTATACCAGTCTTAATTAAAGATGGTAATTTAGATTTTTTTCGTGAAAGAAAAACTTTAAGTTAGATAAACAATCCATTAAATTTTCCACAGGTGGAGGAACAAATAGAGCGTTCCCTGGTCTGCTTCTCCCAATCCAAATTTGTGATCTTCTAAACTCTCCTGGTAATTTATTTTCCCCTCTGCTGCTTGATAATAATAACGAGTGGATTTCACAAATTAACCTTAGGGGTAAAGGGAAATGATTTTTAAGCCTTTCTAATCCATAATTAATTGCTTCTACATCTCTAGATACTTCTTCAATATCATCCACAGAAATGTTATTTTTCTGATGGCGTTCAAATAACATCAAATCTGCAAATGAGCTTTGGGTTCCCTCAATTTGAGAAGAAAGTAATGTCTCTTTACGCACGTACATATAAATAAAAAGAGATATACTAGGCATAATCTTTTTTTGCAATACTATTAAGTTCAGCAAGTGCTAATGTTGATCTTTCTATATAGGGATATAGTTTATTAACTTAAATTGAGGGTTGAGGGGGCAGAGGAGGGGGACATAAGCTTTATAACTTTCTGTAGCTAATTTTTTTAAGATATAAGTTCCAATCCTATTGCTCATATTTATCTATTTTTTCTTAAGGGACTCAACTAAGAAAAAATAGCGTATTATATTTACTTAGTTAAGAATGTTATTATTTTATAATGATTAATTCTGCATAAAAGTTTGCTCACTCATCATTATTTAATGCATATCAATTTCACTCTATCAAAACATATCCACGTGATAGTCTTCTTTTATGAGTTTCTGTAAATATATTATTTATTTCATCTTTAGATTCACAATATAGAGTTTTAGATCCTTGTATTTTATTTTTTAAGCCACCCCATTTTTTTATAATGACCCACTCAGAGAATAAGTTTTGACAGAGAGAAAGCTTATAATATCTAGTCTCTGACTTCCAACACCAATCTTTCCAGTTATTAAAAGCGAAGTTATTCTTCATAAGAGTATCATTTGTTGGGTTTAAAGGCATCTTCTCCAAGTTTTTGATAAAATTGAAAATGATGTTCACCTGAAGTTTTATCATGAATCTTGTTATAAGCATCAATTAAGGCACCAAGAATTACTTCCTTGTGTTTTTCCTTAAGATAGTCAAGCTTAGCCTTTATAACTAATCCACCGAGTTCTATCTTATTTCTTGTGTCCAACTTTCTTTCTTTGTTTATCATGCGCTTTAAACTCAACTTATTATAATAAAATTGTTTTATAACTTTTCTAACCTTCGCTAGGGTAGTGTTCTTTTTAAGACTTTCTAACTCTATATTTGCGACGAAAAAAGGCGGGTGCCTTTTCCCTCATAAGTAGTTCGAATGCTTTTAGATTATCAGATAACTCTTCAGTTTGTTTGCCATCGATTTCTTTTATAACAGCGAAGGCCCCAGCAAGTAGTTCATTATCGATAGAAAGACAGTTTGTTTTCTCTATAATAGAAAATATTTCCTCTTTGCGTTGCAGAATCAGTTGTTGTTTTTCTTCTTCGAGTTTTTTTAGTTTTTCTGAATAATCTATTCTTGAACGAGAAGATTTCTTTTTAATAGTTTCAGACATTTATTAGTTCTCCTTATGGTATAATTTATATTTAGAGTGTTTATACTTATGTTCCTTGTTGTTGATTTAGTAGCCCTAAGTTTAAAAGTTCTATTCTATATTCTAATTCTGTTCTAATAATTGGGCTCCATTTGCTAATAAGAAACTCAATGAATACTGGTGTCTCTCCTATATTTTTTATAAATGAGGAGGGGAGGTGTTTATTAATTAAAGCGGAGATATATTCATGCAGAGCCTTTTCAACTATATGACTAATATGAATTAGATACATTTGTTCATTATGAATTAGGTCTAGAGTTGAGTATGAAGTTAGTTGTTGATCAATCCTTTCTTGAATATAATTATATATTATTTGAGCAATCTTCTGATTATCTATATAAACAAAGTTATTATTACATTCCATATTATGGCCTCTAAATTATATTTCTATTCTAACAAGTTATAGAATATTTAAAGAGAGATTCAGGCTTAAATCTATCATAAAAGAGAAGCCTAAACCTCACCCTGTGCAGTCATCGGTTTCCCAACCTGTACTGCGTTTGTAATTGTAAACTATATACATATATATTGCAAGTCTAGGCAGCGTTATATGCTAACAATATTACTTCAAGGTGTTGCATTAAATAACATAAACAACCTCACCTTGTTTATAAATATCCTAGCGGGGAATGGGGGGCGGCGATGAGCCCCCTTAAATTCACTCGTCATTGAAGTATTATAATTAATATAGCTAACTTGACAAGTTGGGAGTAGACGTGTTAAAATCCATTATTGCTAATAGCGCACTTACGCATTCTACCTATTGATATAATGCAAGCGCGCTCATCATAAGATAGAGTAATGTTACTCGTAGTAATACATTATTTATTCTGAATATAAACGATATAAGTTAATTAATATAACTATGGCGCTGTTTCATTTGAATGTCTCTAGCATTGGTAAATCATCAGAAAGTTCTGCTGTTGCCAGTGCAGCATATCGTAGTTGTAGTAGCTTAGTGCAATCAGTTATAGATCCACAAACTGGAATAGAAGTTAGATACTTACACGACTTTAGTAACAAAGGTGGCTTAGCGTTTAGTCAGGTACTTGCGCCTGAAGGACTTGACTCTTGGTGCTATAATAGAGAGCAATTATGGAATAAAGTTGAGCGAAGAGAGGCGCATATTAAAGGAAGATATGCGCGAGATATTAAATTAGCTTTGCAGAAGGAGTTTACTTTAGAGCAGAACATCCAAATATTGTCTGAATATGTAAAAGGTATCTTCGTAAAAGATGGAATTATTGCAGATGTAAATATCCATATGGATGACGTAAATAATCCTCACGCACATATAATGCTGACCACTAGATCTGTGATAAGAGATGATAATGATAATTGTGTATTTGGTAATAAGAATAGATTGTTAGATAGTAAAAGCTGGTTAGTTTGGATTAGAAATAATTGGGCGGATATTAATAATAAATATTTTCAAATATACGATATTGATAAGACAATAACCCATGAATCTTATAAGACTAGGGGGTTTGAATTTATTCAGCCTACAATTCATGAAGGTGCTACAATCCATGTTGCATCAGAAACAAAGGTTTTAGATAGGGCAGAGTATAATCGAAATATAGTTAAGGCAAATCTTCATTATATTAAAGAGAATCCTGATGAGTTAATTCAAGCTTTAGCTAAAAATAAAGGTGCAGTTAAAGGAGGGTTCTCTAGAGTAGATTTATTTAGAGAAATTGAAGTGTTTTTAAATGATATAGCTCTACGTAATGGAGAGCATCAGATATTGATTGTTGAAGCAAGAGAATCGGTTTTAGCTAGATGTGATGCTATTTTTGCTAAAATAAATCAATATGATATAAGTCTAGATTTAGATTCGCAAACTCAGTCTCAGAATCAGTTCAGCCAGAATATCGACAGTCCAAATGATATCTCATATGAGAATGTTACTAGTTTAATAGAAGATTTTTATCTGAATATTGAGAATAAAGTCAAAGTCAGTGATGAGGTTGAGTTTATTAAAAATAATTTGATGAAGTTAATAGAAAATGCTAGCAAAGGAAAGGCTGTCTTTAATAGTTCAGATCTCGCTAAGTCTCTTGATACACACCTGACGCAAGCTATCTTAAGTGAGTTGGATTCAGAAGATACTGAGAAGCTTAATAAAGTCAAAGATGAGATCTTAAAGAAGTATAATGAATTGCTAAGAGGGTTAACTAGCTCAAAAGATATCGTAAAGTTAGTGGATAGTGACTTGGGCGGCAAAGAAGTATTTACAACTAAAGAACAATTAGCTTTAGAAAAGGAATTCCTAGGAAATGTAGAATATTTAAGTAAGAGCAGGCAGCATAGTCTTGGTTTAGAGAATTTAAGTCCAGAGCCTAAAGGTCCTAAAACAAAGCTTGTTGAAGGATTATCCAATGTGTTGACTCCTGAAGCTGGAGTATGGCTTGAAAATATCTTAACTTTTTCTGACGGCAAATCTAAGAGAGTTGTTTTAAGTGATGAGCAGGAAAAAGCAGTTCTACGTCTAGTTAATGGAGGAGATTTAATTGCTTTGAGTGGGATGCCGGGAACTGGTAAAAGTACAGTTATGGCTAAATTAGTTCAGGAGTATAATAATCATGGCTATGAAGTTGTTGGAGGGGCCATATCAGCTGTAGCTGCACTTAATTTAGGAAATGAAGCGAATATAGAATCATATTCCTTATCCAAATGGCAATATGATTGGGAGCAAAGAGCAGAACTTGAAGAGAATGGGGAAGAAGTAAGAAAGTTGCTTCCTCAGCTTACAAGTAAGAGTGTAATGATTATTGATGAAATGTCGATGGTTGATTTGAAGACATATAATTACTTCTTAACAGAAGCACGGAGGGTTGGGGCCAAAATAATTCCAATAGGAGATAATAACCAGTTTGGTGCAATGATATATGGTGGAGCATCAGAGAAAGTTACTGAAAAATGTGAGGTTGTAGCGCTAACAGAATTATTTAGGCAACATGAGCCTATAGATAAAGAAATTACTAGAAAGTTAGCTAATTACAAAGTGGACGAGGCTATAGTTCTTTTAGATAGAGAGGGGAGAGTAAAAGTAGGGAATAATCCTGATATGATTAGAAGTGAACTTGTTAATCATTACATTGAACAAGTTCATCAAGAGAGTGATTCTGGCACTAAACAAAAAGGTCTGAATAAAAATGATACAAGAATAATCATCGCATATAGTAATAATGAAGTTAAAGAGCTTAATCTTAATGTGCGACATAGATTGTTAAATTCAGGTCTTCTCTATAGCAAAACATACGAAGCTGGAGGAAGAGAGTTTAAAGGTAAGAATGGATTTATTAAAATAGCTTTAGGTGAACAGATAGTATTTACTAAAAACCATCGTTATCTTGGAGTGATGAATGGTCAGTTGGGTAGGGTAGTTAGTATTGTTGATGATTCTAGGTTTAAAGTACAATTGCTTGGTAAAGACGCAAAAGGAGAGCCTTTAAATAAAACTATTACTATCAATAATGATAAGTTTGATAGTTTTGATTATGGTTATGCAATTACTGCTCATAAGTCTCAAGGAAGCACCTACGATTATGTTTTTCTCCTACTAGATTCCTTAGTTGGTTATGAAGCCTTCAATGTAATGGCTACACGTCATCGGATAAGTAGTACGTTTTATATAGCTAAGGAAGTTCTAACTAATATTATTTCGCGTAAGTTTGATAATACTAACGAGCTGTTCGATCATAGTAATGAATTATTGGATAATAAAAATTCGGCATTATTTGAATTATTAGCTAGAAGAAATCCAAATACTCTAGCTCATGATTATATTGATTACGATAAAAAGCCAGAAGTAGTTCAAATCAGAGAATATCTTGAGGTAAGGAACAAAGCTTCAGATATTTATCGACAATTACTTGATTGGCAAGAGAAGGAAGATAAGGCAGGAAGAAAACAAGAATTATGGCAGAATAAGGAGCTGTGGTTAGAGTTTAAAGAATTAAGAGCGTTGCGTCAGCAACATGCACTAGAATTGGTAGAAGGATATCCTCAGTATCAAAAATATATTAATTCTTCGGTTATAAATTATGCAACATTACTTAAGCATGCGGATATGGCAAGTATTGAGTTTAATTATACCAATAATACACAAGTTCATAACAGTATTATATCTCAACAACAGTCTTACTTAGCTCATGGTAGCAATCTGGGATATCATGAACTCACTAAGCTTCAAAAAGAATATTTAACTGATTCAAATAAGCATAATAGTAAGTTGATACTGTTGAAAGTAGAAGACTTAATAAGTCTACAGGAAGACCATAAATATAAGCTAAGTAGTTTAAGTAGCCAGATTTCTAAAGCAGAGAATAAGAAATGGGCCTTAGAATCAGAGCTTAAATCACATGTCTATTATCGTGAGGATATGAAGCATTACCTTAATAAGACATATAAAGATGGAGCTAAGCAGGTATTATCTAAATGGGATGAACTTCATAAAAGTTTGGGATTAGAAAAGGCATTATTAAGGGTGAAGTCTGAACCTGAAGTTTTAGGTAGTTTAGTTGGTACAGGCTGGGGTACTAAATTAGCAGTGAGTGAAAAAAGAGCAATTGCAGTATTTAATTTAAAAACCCTCACTAATAGATTTGTAGGTTATGAGCATTCGATAGTACAAGAACATAAATTAAGCAAAGAAATAACTAATTTGGAAACTTCTGAGCTTATTCCTTTAAAAACTCAATATAAGGAAGCGAGTTCTATTAAATTACTGGGTCCGGCACAAGAAAAACATTTATATGAGTTACAAACACATCGTGAAGATTTGAGCGGATATCTTAAGGGGCATGACCAGAATTCATATGCTATAAAGTCTCAAGAGGCTTCTGAATTAAAAATCGAGAAAACTATGACAACAAGATCAATATTTAATCAAGACAAATACTACAACAAATATTCATATGAGGAGCTTCACGATAGGTTGTCAGGAGATATGGTGAGTCTAGCAAAACAATTATTGCCTAACATAAGCAATAAGGAAATAGAAATTCAAAAGCATAAAATTATCTGTGGAAGTATACAGATAGAAAGAGAAGGTAATAAACGAGGATTATGGTATAGATTTAGTAATGGTTCCGAAAAAGGAGATTTATTTGATTTAATCAAACTATCACAAGGATTAGCTAATAAAAAAGAAGCAATTGAGTGGGGTAAATCCTATCTTGGATTAGATAGAGACATTAAGTCTAATGCTCAAATTAAAGTAGATACCACGATGTCAGAAGGGGAGCAACTTACCGAGTTTAAAAAAGTTCCGGCTTTTAAAGTATTAGCTCCAGTGCCTAAAAATGCAGTTATCTTTAATCCTAAATCAGTGTTTGCATACCACTTGAAAAACAAAGCAGGAGAAAACAAACAAATAGAAGGAGTTTATGCTTATAAGAACATTAAAAATGAACTCTGTGGCTATGTAGTGAGAATTAAGGATCTTGAGTCTGGTAGTAAAGTTACCTTACCAGCTGTATATACTGAAAACACAAAGGGCATTAGAAGTTGGAGATCAAAAGGTTTAGGTGAGGAGCGCTGTCTATACAATGAGCAACGGTTATCTAATAGTAATAAACCAGTATTGATTGTAGAGGGGGAGAAAACAGCAGATATTGCACAATCTCTTTACCCAGAGTTTGATGTAGTTACTTGGAGTGGGGGAGTGAACGGATTTAATAAAACTAATTGGAATGTATTACAAGGTAAGCAAGTTACAATCTGGCCAGATAATGATAAACCAGGAATTAATGCAGCACATAATATTAAATCCTTATTAGAGAGCAAAGGCATCACCAAAGCATCTGTTGTTGACTTAAGTAAAATAGAGTTTTTACCAGAAAAATGGGATTTAGCAGATAATATACCTGATAAGGTAAAGCAATATCAGGTTATCGGAGCTTTATATGCGGCAGAGGGGATTACAAAAGATACTAGAATCACTGAGACTATTAAATCTTATATAGAATATCGACAAGAATCTTTGAAAGAACAATCTGCTACTAAAGAAATAACAAGCTTAAGTCTCTATATTAAAGAAAAGGAAGTTAATAAATGTAGACTACACTTTGAGGAAAAGTTAACCAAAGGGAATCTACAGTCAAATGCGGTATTATCTAATTATGATAAAGCGTTCATAGATATTAATGCAAAGGAATTAGTAAATGACCACATTAAAAGCTTAAACTTATCACCGGATGCTATGGCAGAAACAATTAGTAGTCAGGTCCAACATGACCTAGGGAAGATATATCAGACAGTGCCAAAAGATCTGTTAATGAAAGTAACCAAAACTGCAATAGAGAGTTCGCAGCAGATAATAGCTGAGCATAGTCATAATCAAAACACTAAACTAAACTTTACCAAATCGGATTTACCTGTCTTAAGTTTATCTTTAGCATCTGATATTATAGATCATCATAATAAATCAAATAGTATTGAGTATAACAATATTGATCCTACGAATATTAATAACCAAGGGCACCAAGAACATCATGGGATGCATCCTCAAGATCGTAGTGAGATTGAACATAATAATATAACCAACATGATCAAGAATTCATTTAAGATGAGGATCGAGCAGGAATTGCATAACTTTGAACAGCATCAACAGCATCAGCAAGTAATACAAAAAAAGATGAGTCAACATCAAGGAATAGAAATGTAGCATTTGAAACTTTAATGTGCCATTATTAAGTTCTCATTTAAGGAGGATCTTTTGTTGAGCTAAAGTTAAGTTAACTTTATTTTAGTCTAGACTAATCTGTAATATGGTGTATATTAGTCATAATAACTAAAGGATGGTTTTTATGCGTAGAATATATACTAGTTTGATACAAGAGCATCTTAGTCAATATGATCAAATGGCCTTTTTATCTGGAGCCAGACAGGTTGGAAAAACAATGATTTCAAAGGCCTGCGTTAGTGATTATAATCATGAATACCTGAATTGGGATAATTTATCTCATCGCAATAAAATAATGAATATATTAAATGATGAGTCTTATTTTAGTAATAAAAGATTGTTATCTAACCTTCATGATAACGTTTTTTTAGTTTTAGATGAGATTCACAAGTTAAAGAATTGGAAAAATTCTATAAAAGGTCTTCATGATGTGCACAAAGACAATGGTTTAAAAATTATTTTAACAGGAAGTGCTAAACTCAATATTTATCGTCGAGGCGGAGATAGTATGATGGGTAGATACTTCAATTATACAATTCACCCGCTTAGTGTATCTGAAATTAAAAATGTTGATTTAAACAAGGATATAATTAATTATCCTCAAGACATTAAAGAGGCATACGATGTTTTGTTTAAATTTGGTGGATATCCAGAAGCCTTTTTAAAACAAACAGATAGATTTCATAAAATATGGCAGAAGACAAGATTTAAACAGTTATTTCGTGAAGATATTAGAGATCTTGAGGATATCAAAAATCTGGGGCAATTGGAACTATTAGCCAGTCTATTGCAATATCAAACAGGTGGTATGCTAGTATATTCTAATTTAGCAAATAAGATTCAAATGAGTCAAAATACAGTAAAACATTGGATTAATTTGTTAGAAAACTTCTATTTTTGTTTTACTATAAAACCATGGTCACAAAATATTAGTAGATCAATAATTAAAGAGCCTAAGATTTATTTATGGGATTGGTCAGTTATAGAAGATGAGGGAGTAAGATTTGAGAATTTCGTTGCTTTACATTTACTGAAGGCAATAAATTTTTGGAACGAAACAGGTGTAGGAGAGTATGGTTTATATTATTTACGCAACAAAGAACAAAAAGAAGTAGATTTTTTAATTAGTAAGAATAACCAGCCTTGGATTTTAGTAGAATCTAAACTTTCAAACAATAATTCAATTTCAAAGAATTTGCTCTACTTTAGAGAAAAAACAAAAGCTCCTTTTGCATTTCAAGTAGTTCATAATTTAGATTACATTGATCGCTCTTGTTTTGAGACTAAGAAACCAATGATTGTTCCTGCGAGGACTTTTTTATCACAATTAATATAAAGTAGATGTATTTAATATATAGAATCAAATTATCTTCAAAAGTTATCGGAAGCAAAGTATGGTACTTTTTCATAGAATAAAATTATTTGATATACAATATCATAACATAACACCTCTTAACTTCTTAGTATTTTAATGCTCTCTGTCTTAAATCATTGCTATACGTTTTTGTCATTTTTCATTTTAGAAAAACACAACAACATATCTAATTCAACCTAAATTACTATAGATTAAATAATAATATTATCTTTTAGAAAAGAACTTGCATAATGGTTAAATTTATTTAATACTGAAATCTTAGAATATTCTAATGGATATTATTATGACAAGTAAAGGTGACATAATAAGCTATGGTGATGAATGTAGCCTCTTCCGGATAAAACGGATTTTGTTGCTATGGAGACTGGGAGGGCTAGAATAATGTTCTCTGAAAATGTACCTTCCTCCAAAAACTTCTATATAAATCAAAAATTTAAATTTAATCTACTATCTCCTCTAAATATACTCAATTCCTCAAATTACTTAATTATCAATAAATATCAAAATTATCTTAAATCTCAAATACAAGAAGGTTATTTAGTATTTTGTACTTCAAATAAGAAACCAAGAAAGCAACTTAAGTTTAATATTTATCTAAAAATTAAGCGAGTTGTAGAGAGAGCTATATTTAGATTCAATATATTGTTTTATCCAAAATTATCGACATTTATGAGGGGGAGCTTAATGATCGAGATAATCTCTTTTAAAAAAATAGATAATTTCATATTTAATAAGCAGGAAAATATATGAAAAAAGACCAACTAGGTAATAAAACTACTGTATCTCCGTCAATATCATTAAATGGGCAATATATAAAGGAATTGCATTTTGAAAATATAAACTCACCCACATCTTTTTCTCCACAAAAAGAAAGTCCAAAGATTGAAATTGCTATCAATTTTAATAATAAAAACGTAGGGGAAAATACCTATGAGGTGATCTTAGTAATAAAGTCTAAGGCAATATCTCAGGATGAAAATAATATAACTTTATTTGACGTAAAATTAGCCTATGCTGGATTAGTTACCTTAAACGATGTAATAGATGAAGAACAAAAAGAAGCTATTTTAAATATACATATTCCAACTTTACTATTCCCGTATGCACGACATGTGTTGTCGGATGTAACAAGAGATGGTGGGTTCCAGCCTATAATGCTTGAGCCTATGGATTTTGCAGCAATACATAAAGAAAGGAAACAACAAAAAGAAAAGCATAAGGATTTAGTGAAAGAGTAGAACATAATAGGCATAGTGGAGTTATAGGTAATTATTAAATTATTGTATAACTACTTACAAGAACTGTAAAAACTATTGCTAAAATTATAAAAGCTATTTTGAGTTATGTACACTCATAATATTAATGTTATTAATATATAAATATAGAGGTTATCCATGTCCCATTTAGTCATAGATTCTTTAGTTCAAAATAATCAAGCTTATTTATTAAAGAAGTATAATGTAAGTGACTTTTTTCAGTCGTCAGATTTTATTGGAGATTTTAATGGTGATGGAATAGATGACTTTGTTTTATCTGCTCCTTTCCAATATTCAACAACTCCAGGTAGTGATAGTAAAGGGTATGTTATATATGGAAATATTGAGAATGCATTAGACTTTGATAATTTCACACCTAATGATGGTTTAGTTTTAATTACGCCTTCTTACAATTATACGTATGAAGATGATTCATACCCATATTCAGATATTGATGGATTTGCAAATGGACATACTTTGTCTTTTGCTGGGGATTTTAATAATGATGGCTATGATGATATACTTGTTTCTATTTTCTACTACAACAACACTCAGGGAATTCACTATTTGGTTTATGGAGGAGTATATAATTCTTCGAGTTTATACTTGGAAGATGTAGACTCTTCGAGAGGTTTTGCTATATATGGAGCTGAAAACACAAAAACAGAAGTTTTAGCTCAGTATATTGGAGATCTTAACGGTGATGGAGTAGATGACATAGCCATACATGAGGCTTCAGCGCACCCTACAGTAAGTATAATTTATGGCAAGAATAATGCGCAAGATATTTACTTGAATAGTTTAACTTCAAGTGAGGGATTTAAGATAAAGGCCCAAGATTTTCTTGGGTATTGGAGAATGTTTGATACGATTGGTGACATTAATGATGATGGGTTTTCAGATATAGCTATTGCAGCATCAGATTTTGCTGAAGATTCCTCAAAGGTATTTGTTATCTTTGGAAGTAGTATGAATAGAGATATAGACCTTAACATGTTTAATGCAAGTATAGGGTACAATATTACAGGTTTTAAGACAGAGTCTATGGTAAGAGGACTAGGTGATATAAATGGAGATAATATACCAGATATGCTCATAGGTTCCCATAATGAAGGTTCTAATTATCAAGGTAGATTATATGTAATTTTTGGTAATAGCACTAATTTTGAAGGTTTTGATGTTAAAGATATAAATGATAGAGGATTTATTGTTAGTGGAAAAGGTGGTTTTGATCAAGTAGGTGAAGTTATATCTAACGGTCTAGATGTAAATAATGATGGATTTAACGATATTCTTATTGGCTCTTCGAATGATGTTGATGGGGCTTATGTAATTTTTGGAGGAACTAATACATCCGATATAGATTTAGGCATAAGTTCCGATAGATTTCTTAGTATAGGAATGGCTTCTGGGGCTGAGGCTAGGTCTGTTAATGGTGCCGGAGATTTTAATAATGATGGATATGATGATTTTGTAATAAGTTATAATTTTTACGACGATAACTATAACCATATTCAAGAACATTATTTAGTGTTTGATCTCTACAATACTTCTCGCTTTGCTACAAATTTTCCGTCTGTGAGTCCAACTTTGAGTTCCACCTCTGCGTCTACTACTTTTTGTCCAAGTATTTCTCCATCTGTGATGTCTATAAGTCCTACCTATAGTATGCCTACTGCTATTCCTACTGGGTTTACCCAGCTAACTTTATCTCCAACTTCAGCTTTGACTTTCTCAGATAGTGTTGCACAGAACATAGATCTAAGCTCTGTGTATAATATAATTACAGGTTCAAATGCACATGACAATGTCGGACTTTCAGTTGATAGTGCAGGAGATATAAATGGAGATGGTTATGATGACATTATGTTAAGCTCTATATATGAAAGTAGCTTTGCTGGTAAAGTTTATATTATATTTGGACGGTCAGCAAAAGTAAGTAGTTTAAATGTAGGAAGTATATTAGAAACGCAAGGATTTTCAATTACAGGTGGCAGTAGTTACGATTACTTTGGGACTACTCTGAGTGCTGCAGGAGATGTGAATGGAGATGGTTATGATGATATTATTATAGGAGTCCCATCCTCCAGCAGTGGAGATGGAAAAGCTTATGTAGTTTTTGGTAAAGCTTCAGGTTTTTCTGATGTTAATGTTAATGCATTATCGAGTACAGAAAGATTCACTATATATGGGGCGCAAGATAGTAGATGTGGATCTTCAGTGGGCCCTGCAGGGGATGTAAATGGAGATGGTTATGATGATATTATTATAGGGGCATCTGATTCTGAACAAGTGTATGTTATCTTTGGAAAGAGTTCTGGATTCTCAAGCATATATCTGAGTAGTTTATCTAGTAGTGATGGGTATATTATTTCAGGAAATGATATAGGTTCTGCTGTAAGCAGTGCAGGAGACTTTAATGGAGATGGCTATGGAGATATTATAGTTGGTGCTGGTTCATCCTCTCCTAAATATAATAACGAAGGAACAAGCTATATATTATATGGTAAAGCTTCTGGGTACTCTAATGTCGACTTAATGAGTATTACGATAGATCAAGGATTTTATATTATTGGTGATAATTATAATGATCAAAGTGGACGTACTGTTTCTTCATTAGGTGATTTTAACAATGATGGGTATGACGATGTTGTGATAGGAGCTCCATTTGCGTTGTCTAACAAAGGAAAGAGTTACGTTATATATGGAAATAAAACAATTAACGCTAACATAGATTTATCAAATATTGACGCAGAACTTGGAATGGAGATTATAGGTTCGTTAAGTAACGGTAATTTAGGTTCTTCATTGAGTGGAGCTGGAGATGTAAATAATGATGGTTATAGTGATGTTATAATAGGAGCAAATTCAGCTTCACCTAAATCATTTCATGAAGGAGTTAGTTACGTGCTTTTCGGTCATCCAGAGAAGTATAGTCAGTTAAGCTTAGGGTCTTTAACAGAGGCGCAAGGTTATAGATTAACAGGAGACAATTATAATGATGTTAGTGGAAACGACGTTGGTGGGGGAGGGGATTTAAATAACGATGGTTATGATGATGTAATTATTAGCGCTCCTTTTGTAGATACTGGACTTGATGATAATGTGGGAAGAGTATATATAATATATGGATCTGCCTCGTCTATTTCTAGAGAAATAGACGGTGGAGGCGTTTATATTGGTACTAGTTTGAATGAAGATTTTATAATTGACTCATTAAGCGATGTTACTCTTACTGGAGGCAAAGGAAATGATCTATTTACAGTTAAGCCTAATTCTAATACACAAACTATCATAACAGACTTTGATAAAGATAATGAAAGAATAGATTTAAGTTTTTTTGATAATATACAAGGAATTGATGATCTAACCATTACTTCTGGTTCAGCAATGGTAAATTTAGGAAATGATCAAACGATAAGGTTACTAGACCTAGATCCATCAGACGTTGCAGAAGATAATTTTATATTTGCTCAAAATAATAATGATGATAATGAAGATGGAAGCGGTATTGATACTAGTAATTTAATTGAATATGGAATTTTAGCAGGAGTTGGATTGGTTGCTTTAACCGTATTAGGTTGTTCAGGATTTGCTGCTTATAAATGTTGTTGCTCAAATTCTAATAAAGGCACAGTTGCGCCAACGTATGAGTTAGCATAAATGATGCTATAGCTCTTTGGTTAGTCTGTTAAAAATTATTAAGAGGTAAATTATGACTTCCTCTGTATATAATTCATTATATTTATCAGATCTAAAATCTTCACAAGGCATATACATCAATGGAAGCAAGAGTAGCAACTTGTGGACAGGACTTTCTTGGATTAGTAATGCAGGAGATGTAAATGGCGAGAGGGCAATGCTAAACAAGGATACCTAGCGCTTCAGATTTATAAACTAAAATAATCAAAGAAGCAAAAATCATATCGAATGCTTTTGAAAATCTGCGTGTCTTTCTATTGAATCTAGCAAGATTTAAGCTTAGTAATGAGTTTTTAGACTCTACTAATGATGTTTCGGCTTTACTAACTACGTGCCGTTTGGCTAATTTATAGTAACCATAACCTTCGTAACCATCAGTACAAAGTATTTGAACTTTGTAGCCTTTCTTTTTGAGTCTTTGGGCCATTCTAACATAAACCCATTTTTCTCGATTACGACCAACTACAATATCAATAATTTTATTCCTGTTTCGGTCCACAGCAAGCCATACGTAAGCTTTTTGCTCTTTTTTTGGTAAAAAGTAAAAAGCTCATCAACTTCCAATATGGCGATATCTTTTGCGTGTTCTGGAATCTCTGAACTGACCAAATGTGCCTTAAGCATTCTTCCTAACTTTCTAATCCAATGAATTAATAGCGGCGTAGAAATTCCTTCGGCTCGCTCGATTGTCCTCAGCCCCACGCCTTCTGTATATAGCTTTATTGCTTTAAGTCTTTGTTCTATTGAATATCTCTCTCTTTTGTCGCCTTCGCTAAAAAGTCTCTCGCAATTTTTGCACTTATATCTTTGCTTTTCTTTAGAAAATCCAGCTTTACGATAGTTGCTATCTCCGCAATGCTTGCATATTAACATCATATTATCCTCTTGCTAACGGTTATATGACGATTATTATATAATATTGTATTACAAAAAAATATCCTTATTTAGCATAGCCATGCCTGAACCATTATTAATTTTTGTTTGCAATATCAAAAAATACACGCTAGGATTGAATTTTATTACTCGTGTTAGTGAAAAGTAGCTATGGTAACAAGACTATATGATTTGAGCTATTTAGAAGAAAAAGATGGAGGTTGTGATTATGCGGCAAGACTCTGTTAGAATTGTCTCCGAACGATCGACAAGATTTTACATCTCTAGTCTATTCAACTATATTTACACTATCTTACCTTCAACACTCTACAATCAAGCAAAACAAACCACAGAAATTTATAACAATGTACTAGCCAGCAATTTTTATCCCGAGGTAATGCAATTATGAGCAATCAAGCCTGGGATAAAATCACCCAAACACATGATCTCTTCAAGAAGATCATTATTTTTGTTTTTTTGTACCTACTATTAAGATGGCTTATTGATTACTACTTTCTATACGAGAGAACAAAGTGTGATTATATCAATGTTCTGTTACAAAAATATGTGGACTGTTATATCAACTTATCATCTGGAGCATACGACAAAAGTCTAAGTTTATATAATTGGAAGATTTATTGAGATTTTTGTTATTGAATTGAGCTGGCAATAAAAAATACAGACAGAACACAGTTACTTTGAGGGATGAAAAAAATGAAAAATTATTATGATATTCTAGATGATCATTCATCTGATGAAGACTTAGTTATTAATAATAATGTTAATGTGGAGGAAGCAATGGGATACCCAAATCAACGACCTAACCCTGATCCTAGATACAATAAAGGATCTAAAAAACAATCATCTAAAAAACTCTTAAAACCTATTGACAATCCTGCAAACGATGAAATGAAATTATTTCAGAAAATATTTAAAATTAAATATGGATGGGATGTAAAAATACGTAGTGATGAAGCTACTGAACCAAACAAAGACTGGTTATACATCGGAGTAGAAGAGGATAAATATAAAAAAAATAAGTTGTACTTGATTGATAACAAATCAAAAATGCCCATTACTCATCCTGTAGTAGAATTTAATAAAGTTGTGGCTAAAATTAAAAATGGCGGCCACGGCCTTACTATGCATGAAGTTGATGTTATTGCAAAAGTAATAAAAAAGACAAGCATACACTATAAAAACAATTATTCAGTAACATATAATAAAGCTTTCCCCATTATAGGAGAATTAATTGATGAAAAACTGAAAGATCCAGAATCGGTTAAGACAAAGGAGCATACAAGAATTATGAATGCTTTATTTAAGTATTTAATCAATGTAAATTTAACAAGCATATTATCAAATCAGCAAATTAACTTAACTTATTATGACAACAACATCAAACCAATCATTAAAGAGTTAGCATCAATTTTTTTAATTCACTCTGAATACTTTGGATCTGCAAGACACACAGCCATTGCTATTTGTGAAGAAATATTGTTGCGTTATAACTACAGCAATGAAGTAAGCAATCAGTTGTACTATGCTCTGGCTAATTTACATTCTTATGCTGGTGCTGGTTGGAGACGAGAAAAATATAAATTAAAACTCAAAAGCAATAGTGATCTTTATGGTGAAATTCAAAAGAATAATGAAGCAAGCCATAATGGTTTAAGAAGGTTTATTGGAAAAGCTGAAATACAGCCTAACAGAAAAATAGATTCACATAGCTTAAATGTATTTGATATAACGGTGACAGAAGAGGAAAGCAATCATATTACTGGTATTGCACCAAGTGATTCAAAACAAAATTTAGCAGTGTGGGATAACATTAAAGATTTTTCTGTGATTACAGGAGTTAATGGTATAGGTAAAACAAAAATACTAGACTCTATTCACGAAGAAAAAAAAGCAAAAATGGAAAAAGCGGTAAAAAGCAATGATCAAGAAATATCACTTAAAGACCATTATCATTTATATGCTGATTCTGAATCAAATATATTAAGAAATGTTTTTGGTAGAAAAGGATATGATTTTAAGTATGAATATGTGTATGAGAAACTAATTTTTTATCTAGATACTGATGATTATGTAGAAAGAGAGAATGTAACAAAAAGAGCTAAAAAAGATATTAACTGTAAGATAGCTTTAGTATTAGCTGATAAAATTCTTTGCAAAATGATAAGTCCAGGTGAAAACAAAAAATGGAACGAGATACTGGAAAGCTTGAGTAAAAAAACAAAATCAGAGCAGGAAAAAGAGCTAAAAAGTATAATTAATGAAGAACATATTCTAAAAGTTGCAGAACATTTGGTTTTTATACAAAATTCTATTGTAGAACCAATGGCTTTTGCCAAACATCTTTGCTATCAGCACCTTCAAATTGTCATTAATAAATACAGCGCAGAAGAAATGATAACAAAAAAAGAAAATGATCCAGAATTTGATGAAAAAGCCAGTGAACATTGCATGAAGCAACATGGAATTATCCCCCCTATAAAAATAATTAACAGCTTACTAACAAATTATCTCCCCAATTTTATAGCAGAATATAAATATATTCCTTATGCTAGATTTAAGTTCACTAGAAATGAAGCTGAGTTACCTAGGGAATCTGAAATAGTGATATCATTAAATGATGGTAAGTCGCCTTCCTATAAAGTAAATAAAGATAAAAAAAGTGGCGAAATATATAAAGACAGTGAGACTAAACGAATTTCTGATGAATTGTACAATTTTTTATGTAATGCTGATCCAAAAACTAGCTTAAATGAAAAACAGAAAAAAGAAATATACGATTTTATAGGTTTGTCTCATACTCCTGGTCACTACGAATTTATTATTCGTAAAATTGGAGATAATGAAGAAGACATTCACCCTCAAAATCTATCTTCAGGGGAGTTAGTGGCTATTAAAATTCTACTTTGGTCATATGTTTCAAGAGGACTAAATTTTGAAGATCATCAGAACCAACTTACTATAGATATGCTTGATTTAGCAAAGTTATATGTAAATGGAATAAATGGAGGTAATCCTAGAATTAACTATGAAACCTCTAGTAACAAAATTATAGAAGCTAAATATACATTACCTCTAGATTTTATTGGGCTTCCTGTTGACAGTTACGTAGAATCTAAAAATCCTGGCGCATCAGCTCAAAACTATCTTATAGAGACAGCTTCATTATCATCAATACAAAAAAATTTATTGCTTAAATGTTTATGGCCTAACAAAATAAAATTACTTCTTTTAGATGAAATCGATAAACATTTTGATCCTAAGCTAAGCAAAGCCTTGATGGACATACTAAGAAACGAATTTATGCATGAGAATGGGAAATCTCAAATTATTATGACAACTCATCGTGTTGATACAATAGCGTTAGCCCCAGAAGGATCCATTTTCACAATAGAGCAAGATAATAGTGGAATTGCACAAATTTCTAAAACACATCCATTATTAGCAATGTTTAGGTTAACAGGGAACTTAAGAGAATTTACAAATATACATTTTAAAGTTTATACAGAGGCACCAGATGATATGAGATTTTATGAAGGGATATATTCTTCATTGAAATCATATTCGGATCAACAAAGATTTGCAGTTAATGACAAATTCATAGCTTGGACACAAGAGTATACAGATAAATCTAGTTGGAAGCAACAAATCATATCTCGCCGTTGTCAGCCATCTTTCCACTCTACTCATTCGCAAGATAACGGTGGTGGAGGCGGTAAAGCTGGAGTAGCCACTATGACATTGAGAGGAATTCTATCTTCAAAGAAAAAACATGAACAACAAGGTGATCCACTTGATAAAAAAGTAAAAACCTTTAGTGATTCAAGACTAGATTCCCCTTTTGGGATTATAGATAGAGACTTTACAAAACACAAAGAGAAAACAGATTTTAAACTAGAGCTAAAAGATAAGGTGTTAATTTTACAAAGACATAGTATTGAGAGCTATTTATTGGACCCATTTATTATTTGTTCTGCACTGAATGTAGAAGATATTAAAAAAATTGGAATAAGCGATAATTTGCATCACGCTTATGATAGATTAACAAGTTTACAAAAAATATTATTAAACTTAAAAGCTGAATTGGATACCAGATCAAATTCTATAAATAATTTTGTACAGAATTATTTTATCAAGTTAGTCGAATATATTTCAGAATTAGTACCAAGAGATAAACGTCCAAATATAATGAAAGTGGCGTATTTGCATTTATATTTAGATAAAGTCATTGAAATATTACATAACGAATTGAAAGAGAAAAAGTCAAATATTTATCTTAAAGACCTCTTTAAAATTGTAAGAATAGAATTAAGTAATAAAAAAAAATTTGGTTTCCTTGAAGGAAAAATTAACAATGAGCTAGAGGATGCCTGCCAAGAAATTAAAGAAGAATCTATAAAAATAATAAATTTTTTATACAGTACTAATATTAATATACCTAATAATGAACCTATTATCAGTACTGACCAATCTGATTTATTAAAAGATACTGTTCCTATAAAAATAATTTTAGGTAAAGATTTATTAGTAGAAGTAGCTTATCCTAGAATTGTACTATATATGCGAGGCCACACTATTGAAAATTTTATTATGTTTAATTTAGATATGTCCGATGAAAAAAAATTCAAAGAATATTTATTAGAACAAATTCAAGAAGTTGATAATTTATACATTCCTTACGATTTAGCAGAAACATTTTTTGAGTTAAATGCAAAATTAAGGTTGCAGATGAATTCTATCATCAAAACAAAAAAAAATAGTGAGGATGCAAATTCAGCAAGCCATGATAAAGATTTTCTTCATAGCATAGAAGATAATGCTATTATATCGAATATACAGAATTTACACATAGATGATGAATTATCAAATCGAGAATGTAAGCGATCAGAAGATGAAAAAAGCATTCTATCTTCTACCGTAAGAGATACAAGTATTAGTTCTAATAATCAAAACAACCAAAATGGAGAGAGAGATTCTAACGGCTCAAGTCCACCTTTATGCATTGATGCAAGCATACATGATCCTAATTACCATAAACCTTTTGAAAAACTGGGTGTTAATCTTCAATCTATTGGAACTGAAGTGAGTCATAATATTATTTCTAGTGTTTATTATATTATGGATAATATTTATGTTAAAAATGATAATTCAGATAATCATCCAGCTCCATTAATGATAGAAGATAAATCTCATATCAAACCTCAGTCAAATGAAAAAATTTCTGTCAACTTTAATGACCTGCTTTATAAAGCCACAATATCGTTTAAAAGTCTAGATTTTATGGTTGATACATTTAGGTTTATTAATGAACCAAGCGTTGAGAATGCTCAAAAAACCTTGCGCAATGTTATTCATCTACAAAGTATTTTTGTAGGGAATAATATGTACTCTATGACTTTAAGTTTTATAGACATAACAAATCAACTTTCTAAAGGTAATGTCCAAGAGGCTGGGATACAAGCGATTACAACAATTAGCTATGTGGCGATACCAACGATGTTAACATATACAGGTATACCGTATTTAGGCTTTGCTTATGGAGGCTTAATGGCTGGATATACTGGATATTATGTTATAACCAATGCTTATTCTTTATATTCAGAATATGGCACTGTTGAGTGGCAACTCAAGTCAGCTGTGGCCTATAAAGGTCTATATGAGGTTTTCGCTAATTCTCCACTGCAACATACTTATGATTTTGCTTCAAACGCTAAGTGGTATGAGATTGAAGCTAATACCATTAAGCTAGAAATAGAAAAAGCTCAAATTAAGAAACATTTAGAGGCAAAAGGTGAATTTGGTGAGAAGTTATATGAAAATATCTATGCTCACATATTAGAAGCTAAATATAGTAATTTAGAAATTAATCATATTGCTCTAACTATTGGAGAACAGTATTATGAACATTGCATCTCTATTGCCTCAGTAGACAGTAATGATGATCATTATAACTGCTATAGTGAGGAACTGGAAATATTGGATCATGTTATTATAGGGGAAGATGGAATCGTTCTTAATATAGAGAAGTTATAAAATATAATGCAGAGTTTGCAAATGGTGAAATTCACCTACCGTTAGGTAGAAGTGCAAACTCGTCCACCGTTATGTATGGCGTAGAAAACCTCACTTTTTTGCATGGAGAAAAGTTCGTTTTTGGTACCATCCACTCCACCATTCTCCGCTGAGTTGAACACACTCTCCACTAATATTTTGTTGTTTCGTTCTCCATGCGCTACAACCCAGTATCTGCCTAGTTTTGCGCTTCAAAAAAAACGAAATATGCTTGTTATACCTAACTTCATAAATAATAGGATATATAGCTAACGTCACAAACAGATAAGATTTGTTTTGTGGTTATAGAATTAATAAAAGCGCAAACTTTTTCTTCAAGCGCACCCAAGGAGTCGTAAATTGTGTTTTTTAGAATATTATCCTTAATAAATTGCCAAAGCTTTTCGGCGGGATTAAGTGCGGGGCTATAAGGAGATAAATATTTTAATGTTATTAGAAAACACAAGATCCAGGGATTTATGCCATCCAGCTTGATCCACCACTAGTATTGTTCTGGATTTTAAATTTAAAGAAAATTCTTCTAGGATTTTATTCATCCAATCAACGTCAACATGAGGCATAGTTAATGAGAAATTATCACCAGTTTTAGGAGATACTGCGCCATGCACATAAAAGTTCTGATAGCCTAATTTCTTCTGAATGTTGGCTCTTGAACCAGTTTTAAAGCAACCATGACTTACTCTAGAATGAGTTCCAAACCTTGACTCACCGAAGAAAAGTACTTCATAAGTTTGATTTAGAGATACCAATGTTTTTAGATTTTTTTGAATTCTTCGTGCTTTATAGGATCTTTTTTGTAGTGAGTTGGCTTTAGCGTAATATAAGAAAATCCTAAACTTTGTAAAAGTCTGCGGAAGGTAGACTTTGAAATAAATATAGCATATTTTTCTTCTATATAATTTTGTAATTTTTTAGAGCTGAGTTGCGCAGCTGTTTCTCATCCAACGCATTAGAGTTTCTTTGCTGATATTGTATATCTCGACAACAGAGCACAAGTTTAGAAGTTGATTGTCAATTGCTTTTGTTTTTCGGGTCATAATTTATACCATTGAATCCTAATTATATATCAACGATAATATTATATTATACCTGAACTATAATGTATTTAAAACTACTGTATTGTTGATTATATAAAGCAGAGTAACTCAAAACGAGATTTTAAATAGGGTGATTATGCTATTTATCACGCTATTATGGTTATTATATATTAAACTATCCACTCTTTATCATATACCTTAAATTATAGATCATCTTCGTTTGAATTAAAACCAAGAGTCTTTGTTTCAATCGCCGTTTGATTGCCTAGGTCAATAAATAAATTACCAAACTCCGCTTTTGCTTTTTTAATTTGCTGTTAGCTATGAATTGTTTCTTTTTAATAAAAATTTACTATTATCTATATTTTATCTAGGAAGAATAACTCAGGCAATATGTCAAGTTGTTGCTGAGCTAACTCGAGAGTGTGTAAGGAAGTTTTTACATGAATTGCAAGCTACTGGTAGGATTATGAGTTCAGCTGAGTCAGCAGAATATGGTGATGCTTAGCTACATGAGAAGATGGTAATAGCTATTCTGGCAATGAGTTTGAAGAAGATATCGATCATAATAAGTCCAGTGCAGCAGAAACATCTGATAATTCAGGAACCTATCAAATTTCTTCTTTATTCTAAAAATCACTCTCAAATATATTATTATTTAAAACAGTTTCATTTAGAGAAATTACCATAGGCTCAGCAATGTTTTCATTTCCTCCTCCTGTACCTCCTCCAGATAAACTTCCATCTCCATAATCATCATCTTCTGGATCAAAGGATGGTGGTCTTGGGGTTCTTATAAAATCATATCTACTTTCTTCAAGAAAATAAAAAAGTTCTTCTAATTGTTCCCAAAAGTGACTAACTTTTTTATCTATATCGTCTAAACCTAATTCTTTATAAGACTCACTCATGTAAACTAGCCTTTCAATAAGGTTAATAAAGCTGTATATAGATTTAATTAATTGTTCAGCTGGCTTAAAAAATTGATTATTTGATAGACTATTGAACATATATCCAACTAGTCCTGGTGATGTAGACATTTTTTCTTCACCAACAAAATATTTTATCATTTCTATTAAATATGGAACATCATATTTTTCATCTGACAATGAGTAGGTATTTAAAGTAATGGAGAGTTCTATATAAACTATTAAATTTGCACTATAAATAATTTCAAAATTATTTTCATTGTATAATTCACTTTGTATTGCTAACAGTTTTTTATAGCAAACTAGAGCTTCATTATAATTTCCGGTATTCTGATTATAAACGCCTTCTGTTTGAAGTAACTTTGCTAAACTACTCATTGCAGCTTTAGTATAATCGCTGTTTTTACCAAATAGATTGCTATAGGTTTGAAGCGAATCTTCTATGTATTTTAATCCAATTTCATTATGCCCTAAACGAGCATATACAGTACCAATTTCATGTAAAAGAACTGCTATCACAGGTTGATTGTTCTCCTGATAATAAGCCTCATAAGTCCTAAGGGCTTCTTCGTAGAATTCCAATGCTTTGTGAAACTCACTTATAGTCTTATAGAATTTAGCACAATCATAAGATAGTTTTGCTATAATTAAATCTAATTCTCTTATTAGACTAGAAGGAAAACTCTCCTCAAATTTTATATCTTTATAATGATTAATAATGGATATTGCATGTTTTATAATTGGTTTATTTTTACTTACAATTTCTTGCTTATTCCAACTATTTTCCATCTTACTTTCTACTAATTTTGCGCTTTCACGCAGGTACTTTAATCTTTCATCGCCAAGACTGAATCTAATTACTCTTTGAACAATCTTATATAAACATATTATTTTCGTTGGTCCATGTTTCTCTAATAATATTAATGAATGTCCTTTTAAAGTTACTAATATTTTATTTATCTCTATATTATTAAACATAGAACTAAATAAATAATCAGGAATAGCTATATAGTTTAAATAGCTACAAATTTTTAAAAAATCTAACACATCACTTCTAGAAAATAATTTAGTTATGGTATTCAACAAAACCTGATAAATACCTAGTTTATCATTTCCATGTTCTATATTCACAAGGGTTTCAGGCAATTCAAAAGGCAAGTTATTCGTAAAGCTATCATATTCATTTAAATATTGTATAATATCTATGCCATTTCTCTTCATAAAAAAAAGACTCTGAGAAATTCCTAAAGGTATATTATCAAATAACTTCCCTAGGAATAGCGCATTTCTGTTGTCTATATCTTGGATTGTTTTTCTTACATATTGAAATACCTCAGAATCATCAAAAGGTTTTAACTCAATAATATCTATTCCATAACGAGGCGCTATAACTTCCCACTCTAAAATACTTTGAGTGGTTATAATAATGTTGTACTTATAGCGTTTTCCATCTCGCAAAAACTCTTCAATCAAAAGAGAGCTATCTATATTATCAAAGACTAATAAACTTGGGGTAGATAGACCTTTAAGCCAGTTTTTTATTGAACCAATAATATTATTTACTTTTTTCGTTAATTGAACTTCTTCCGCAAAATCTTCAAATGCAGTTTTTAAGGTAATTTCGTCTTTTGCTGTAAAGTATCTAACCTGTTTATCATTAACTCTATACTTTTGAATAAACTCTAAAATAAACTCAGTTTTACCAACTCCCCTAATTCCACCAATTACCTGAATTTTTCCGGTTTGGTAAAAAATATTCTCATGTAGTTGAATCAACTCCTTAGTTCTACCTACAAAATCTTGAACTGGGCTAGGAACATTATTAAAATCGCATCTGGACGGTGTATGAGGTTCATCAAAAATTTCTCGTAACTTGTTTATTTGTTTTTGAATTGACTCTATAGCAAAAACATCAGAGTAGAGTTCATGACCATTAAGATTCTCATACGATAAATCTAATTCTGCTTGAACTTCAACGGAAACTTCTTCAAGTAAAACTATTTGCAAATTTGGTTCAATACTGCATGTATGCCTAAGATATTCACTTAAAGAAATAGTAATATCACCAGATTCTCTATTTTTTAGCTCTATATAACCTTTCAGCTCATTTTCAGAAATGGGTCTATAGTATTTACACCCCCTTGCACGTTTTGAAAAAATATCCCCTTCAAACCAACTATCTTGTCTAAAAATAATATCAACTATAACTCTCTCTTTTAATTTTTTCTCCCCTAAATGACCTCGCCTTAGAAAATCAAATAATTTATACGTAGCAAATGCAGAATATTTTATTATCTCTTTATAATCAGTGCATTGATCTATTATCTCCTCAAATTCCGCGGAAACTTTTAAAATAGCATTTGATAAGATGAGTTTGATTTCATACTCAGAATCAAAATCAAACAGATTATTAATAATTGCTGTTGCATCAGGTTTATGCATTGCTTGCCAAAAACTTTCTAATAACAAAACAATATCGACAGTATCTTTTAAAATCGGAACTTTACTAAGAGAACGTAATTTCTTCTCTAGATCACTTGGATCATGTTGTATTAACCTTCCTGAAGCTATATCTCTCTGTTTCTTGATTTCCTCTAAACAATAATTTATGAAATTATCGTGGAATTTTTTCTGTTTTTCTGCATATTGACTCAACATAATAACTCCCCCAAATACCTGTTTATTTGCTACATTTCTGCTCCATCCATGGTCGTGTTTTTGCCGAAACACATTTCTAAGGGATTTATTATCCCATCACGATTATCTCTAAAGCCTTCTTCTTCACCATCATCTCCTCCACTAGGGAGCCAATAAGGATCGGGATCAAAGTTGGGATTGCTTGGTGGCATTCCAATAAATCTCTGTCCACTTCCAGTAAACTCAAGTAAGCCTTCTAATTGAGTCAATAAACTTGTTCCAATATCTCCGTTCTCTTCTATTTCTGCATCTTGAATATATAGACTTATATCTATCAATTTTTCTAATGAAGATATTAAGTTTCTAGCTATATCTAGTACTTGAATAGCTGATTTTGAAAAATGATTATTAGATAATGCATTAAAAATATATTGGTAAAATCCAGGTAGATTGCTTAATTCTTTTTCACCAACAAAATTTTTAATTTTATCTATCGTTTCTAGAAATTCTTCACCTTGATTGGCTAAAACTTTAGAATCGGTATTTAGATCTTCTTGAGCTTCGAGTAATAAATTAAATAATATTTCAAATTCTTGAGCATCAGATTCAGAAAGAATTTGCTCTTCAATATATTTGTTATTACAAAATGCAAGAAATATCTTAAAATTATCTTCACTTAAAACCTTTTCAACTATAGACAAAAACTTTAGTCCATCACTCGTGCTTAAGAAAATGTTATCTTCTAACTCTTTTTCTTGAACAAGCCGACCATATAAATAATATCCTGATTGGCTATTAAGAATGGATTTGAACTCCTGCAAATATTCTGCTTGAGGCTTTAGCTCAGCAATTTTTGCGAACTCTTCATAGTTATACAAAAATAGATAATAGAAAAACTCTATTGCATTAATTTTAATAGAGCCACCATATTCTTCCACCGCTTCAAATAAGGAATTAGGTATTACCATTATTTCCAAAATGGAGTAAATTAAAATCTCTTCTTTATATTGCTCAGAATCCTCTTGAAGTTTGATTAAAGTAATCTTTATAAAATTAAATGCTTTTTCAAAATTTCTTATGCTTACAAGAAAATTTATATACTCAGTATATACAGATATACTAAACTCAAACTGAACAGCTTGTTTAAAATAAAATTCAGCTTTTGATATACTAATTTCTGCTTGATGTTTCTGACCAATATTTTTCAATCTTTTTGCACTTATATTATACAAACTTCCTAGAGAACACAGAATAGCAGCTTTTTGTAAATATTGAGTTTCATCAAAAGAATGTAGTAATCTCTCTAAATGCTTAGCAGCAAATAAAGGAGAGCCTATGGAAAGTGCTGCATTGTATAACATTTGATGCTGTTCATTATCAATAATTTGTAAATTATCCATTTCTAATAAATTTAGGAATTGATATAAATTTTCGTTATGAACATTATATTGCTGATATATATTCTCAGCTAAGAGAAATAATTCTTTGGCCTTTAGATCATTGTCAAACCTAAGCTCATGTAATCCTAATTTCATGTATACTTCTGCTAATACTAAAGGAGATAAGCCATCTATTTGTTTAACTATAATAATTGTATGTTTAAACAGTTCTGTTGCAGAAATATAGTCTCCTAGTTCTGATTTCACTACTGCTAGGCCTGTTAAAGTTTTTTGAAGCTTAAGTAAATTATTAGTAGTAGTATGTATTTTAATTGCTTCCTGCAGAAATTCTAAAGATAGCAATTTCTTACCTAAATTAAAATAAACGCTTGCTATATTATCATATGATTGAGCTACTTCAGGTGATTCAGTTCCTAACAATTTTTTTCTAATTTCAAGATTCTCTAAATGTATTGTCAGAGCTTCTTCATTATTGCCTTCTTTTTCAAGTACAATAGCCAAATTATTCCTGATATTTAGAACCATTATATTATTTGTGGCATATAAGTTTTTTGTTTTAAGCTGATTTAGTGTGTTTAAATATATATTTTTTGCATTGTTAGAATCACCTTTCTCTAAATAAAGGTTAGCTAAATTAACACATACTTCTATGGCTGCAATAGAATTTTCTCCTTTATATTTTTGTCTAATTCTTAAACTTTCCTTAAGCGCTTCTTCTGCTTCTAAAAATTTATGTATAAGCATGTATAAATCACCTTGATTAATTTTTACATTGCTTATTGCCAACATATTGTCTAAGTTTTCTGGTAATGCATGTAATATTTCCAATGATTTTATAAAATGCTTTTCTGAATCAACATATTCATTAAGATCTCTTTCGATCAAAGCTAGGTTCATGAAGTCTATAGCTTTATTAATATCTTCTTGCTCAATTTTTAACAATTCTAAAATTTCAATTTTAGCTTTTTCTAAATCCTTACAAGCTCTATAGGCCATTATAAGGTCGGCCCTATATATCTGAGCATTTTCTTGTGAAGATAGTTCAACACATCTCTTGCTATATTCCACTGCTTTCAAATTAGCTTCTGCTGTAGCAACTCTGGTAATTAAAATTTGAGATATCGCTCTTTTTATATCTATATTATCAATTAGCCTCTTATCAGCTATTTCTAGCCAATGAAGCGCTTTATCATATTCACCTAATCTTTTATATACCCATCCCTTTATAGCTTCGTTTTCGTAGAGAAAAACTTCATCATTTATAAAAATATCGATATCGTTATTAGCTAATTTTTTCACTCCTATATGTAAAAAAATACATATCTCATAAAATTTAAAAAATTCATCTTCTATAGATGAATCTCTATTCTGTATATGTTTTATAATTGATATATAATCCATAAACTCTTTTTGACCACCATAATGAATATATGTTTTAAGTCTTAACCAATTTGCAAAACTTAATGCATATAAGAAGCCATTTGTTATCTTTTTCCCCAAAGTTGTATCTGAATTCAAGTTGTCTACAGCTTCCCATATACTGACAAAAGACTTTCCATAGTATATAAGCATGCTGTATAGCATCCTATCTGGTATTCTATATATTTCCTTCTTGATATCAAATGCCCTATCTTCATCTTCTTGATTTGCTAACTCTGGTCTATATTTATCAATATCTCCTTCTTCAGTTGTAACTCCAGCTCCTCCTTGTAAGTAATCAAGTTCAACCACCCCTTCCTTTAGTCTTTTTATAGCACGAGCTTTATGATTAGGAACTCCATTAGAATTTGTTTCTTCGAATAAAAAATTCTTAACTTGTTCCACATATATTTGGTACAAATTTAAGTCACCAAACACATAATCCGAAATTTCCAAAATATATGGTAAATTTTTATCAATATGCTCTATTTTATTTTCGATATTTCTCAAACAAACCATCATTCCATCAATAGTTTGAATTAGGTCATAATGTTTGTCCTCTCTCCCCAATGGAGTTTTACCTCCTAAATCAAAACTAAATCCTTTTTTGATTAAGTGATCAGCATTACAATTATCAAGATAACTTGAGGGAATTGTTGTTTCTCCAAGATTAATAACTCTAAAATGCACTAGCTGAGTTAAACTCCTAAAATATTCCTTAATTTCTGGAGAGTATTTTTCAATTAATATTGCAAACTCAAGATCTGAATATGGAGTCATTGATTTAAGAGCCATAGATCCCAAACTCATAACCGAATATTTACAAGGAACCTCTCCTAGAATTTCTTCACTATCTTGAAAAATACTTGCTAAAAATCCTTTCATCCTTTCAGCAATATTCTCAAATAAAGCTCTGGTTCTAGAATACTTTTCTTCTTCTGGTAGCGAATCTATTTGGCTAATCTCAGACCTTGAAAATTCTCTTAAAGATAATAACTCTGCTTTATCTCTTGAAGTATTTTCTAATATATTTGAAGTCTTGTGTCCACCTGCTATCATAACTAATATATTGTTTATATGCTCCAGCATTGCATGTGCAGAACTGCCATCTATATTTCTTTCTTGAGAAATATTGATTGCATAATTTAGAAACTTGCTTGCTTCTATAAGGCATTTTAACTTTTCTTGAACTGTGTATTCAGCTCTCTCAATTTTCTTAATATATAATTCACCCAAATTAGTGAATGCCTGAACTAAAGCGTTAAACCGTTGAACCTCTGCTGCATGGGAAGCTTTTTCCAGATCTGGAGGATGTAAGTTATTCTTTATTATTGATATAAATTCTTCCTCAGCTAACAATGTATCATTTACAATATCAGTTGATGCTTCTTGTCTCCACTCCTTCATAAAAATCTCCTCAAGAATTCAAACTTTATTATAAAACTCCTTGTTTATTTATTCTAAATATCATTTTCAAATGTATTATTACTTAAAACAGTCCCATTTAGAGAAATTACTATAGACTCAGTAATGTTTTCATTTTCACTGCCTCTTCCAGCACTGCTGCTAAATGATGAACTTCCACCACCATGATCATCATCCCCTGGATCAAAATATGGTGGTTTTGGGGATCCTATAAATCTCTGACCACTTCCAGTAAACTCAAGTAAGCCTTCTAATTGAGTCCATAAACTTGTTCCAATATCTCCGTTTTCTTCTATTTCTTCATCTTGAATATATAGACTTATATCTATTAATTTTTCTAATGAAGATATTAAGTTTCTAGCTATATCTAGTACTTGAGTAGCTGATTTTGAAAAATGATTATTAGATAATGCATTAAAAATATATTGGTAAAATCCTGGTAGATTGCTTAATTCTTTTTCACCAACAAAATCTTTTATTTTATCTATTGTTTTTAAAAGTTCGTTACCTTGACTTGCTGAAACCTTAGAGTCATAATTTAGATCTTCTTGAGAATCGAGAAATAAATTAAATAACGCCCCAATTTCTTGTATATCACTTTCTGATAGAACTGAATCTTCAATATGTTTGCTACTACAAAATTCAAAGAGTTTTTTAAAACCTTCTTCACTTAATTCTTTTTCAGCTATAGATAAAAACTTCAGTCCATCACCAGTACTCAGGAAAACATCGTTTTCTAATCCTTTTTCTTGAATAATCTGACCATATAAATAATATCCTAATGTGCTATTAATAATGGACTTAAACTCCTGCAAATATTCTGCTTGAGGCTTTAGCTCAGCAACACTAGATAATTCTTTGTAATAGTGCATAAGTAAGTAATATGCATATTCTTTGGGTACAATATAAATGCTTTTACCAGTTAACTCTATTTTGTTTTTAAGAATTTCAGCAACAGATTCTTTTTCTAATAAGCCATAACACAGGCCTGAACCATCATTTTCTCCAGAAATCGCATTTAGTAAATAATCAACAGCTTCTGAAGATCTCTTGTTGCCAATAAGAAAATTAGCATATTCAACGCTTAATCCTTGTTTTATGTTTGCTCCACTAATCTCTATAGCTTTTTCAAAACAAAATATTGCTCGAACATAATATTCATTCGCCAAATCAACATTTTGCTTTTCTCTTTCAGTTAGAGAAACAGCCTGATACATGCATGCTAAGTTATGGTATATTGTTATTTTGGCATGTGCATTTTCTTCGGTAATAAAAATTAAGCTTAATTCATAGGAATTGATAGCCTCCATTATATTATTGCTTTCATAACTAGAGATAGCTTTTAAAAAATGTAACTCAGAATTCTCTATATCTTTATTTTGAAATCCAAAAGTAATAACCATTTTTGTAATTATTTCAGGATCTAACTTGAAATGCATTGAAAATTCTTTTGCTATTTCTTCTAAAGACACTAAAACAAACTTTTTACCTTCGTTATTTTTTATTTGTAAAATTTCTCTCCATGCTTTATGAATATGAATCATAGCCTTAAGTATATCTTTACTTTCCTTAAAGTTTATTGCAATATTAGCTAAAGCTATTGCAACCTCTTTGCTAGGGAAGCCCTCGATGTGTTTTCTAATTTGATGGCATTCTTGATAACATTCATTGGATTTTGCTATTTCGCCAATTTGTCTATATATTTTTCCAAGATTAGCCAAAGAATCAGCAATCTCAGAATGATATTTAACAATATCTTGATAAACAATCCTTCTCATCTCTAGACTTTGTGTATAGTATTCTATTGCCTTATCCGAATCTCCTAATTCTTGATAGCAGGCCCCTATATTATTTATAGTATGAGCCAAATTACTATTTATAGCTTCTTTATAAATAAATCTTTGCATTCTTAAACTTTGACTATAGTGTTCTAAAGCCCTTTCAAAATCACCTTTTCTATAAATAATATTACCCATATTATTTAAAGCCATTACTGTGTCTAAATGCACATAGTAATCAAAATCTGGATTATCAGAAACACCATAAATGCCTTTGCCTTTTTTTAGAACCTCTTCAAAATATTTAATTGCTTCGTCATACTTTCTTAAACCTCCATATGCATTTCCTAAACCTATAAGACTAGGAATCATCTCATGATGGAACCCTTTGTAGAAATCTTCTTTCATCTTTAAGCTTTTACTGTAATATTCGATTGCTTGATCAAAATCTTGTAATGTAAAATATACATTGCCTAAACCATTATAAGTGGCAGCTATAGAAGGATGCCTATCGTTCTGATAAATTTCTGTTTTGATTTCTAAACTTTTTGTTAGATGAGAAACTGCTGTAGTAAAATCACCAACATCTCTGTGTAGTTCACCCAAGTTATTATATGTATCTGCAATATCAGAAGTAGTAGAATCTTTATAAATGGTATTTTTAATATTTAGGCTTTCTTTATAAAGCTTAATTGCTTTCTTAGAATCACCGAGCCTAGAATAAATATTGGCAATGTTGTTTAAAGAAGACGCTATTTCAACATGGATTGTATTTTGATAAAGAGTTCTTTTGATTTCTAATGTTTCCATATGATATTTTAAAGCCATTTTAAAATCACCTTTGGTATAATGGATATTACCTAACCCAGAAATAGCTACTATTACAGAATGAGAAGGCGTATTACCTGATAGTTCTCTTATGATCTCTATACTCTCTTCAAAAAACCCTATAGCTCTATCTAACTCTCCCTTATTACTGCACAGTATTCCCAAACCATTCAAAGAATCTACAACTTCTAAATTACCTTCTTTTCCGTAAAGCTCTCTTCTCATCTTTAAGCTATCTTGATGATATTGCTCAGCAAGTTCATATTCTCCTTTTGCTCTATAAATTGTAGCAATGTTATATAGATATCCAGCAATGTCTTCATGTGGTTTATCGTTATGGAGAATCTTTTGCTTTTCTAGAGATCTCTGACTATATTGTAGAGCTTGATCATAAGCTCCTAACCTTAAATAAATAGTGGATAGGACGTTTAATATTTGAGTTGAGTATTGTTCAGGAAATTCAAGATCAGCTTTCTCTAAACATTCAATTGCTTCATTATATTTTGCTAATCTATAGTACACAAACCCCCTATTTGCATTGTTATTATCATAAAAATCCTCTGGTTGAAAAAAGTTTCTCTTTTGTTGCAAGTTTAACTCTTGATAGCAAGAACAAAAATTATCAATTTTTTGATAAAGAGGAAGTATCGTATAATAAAACTCAAACAATTCATCATCAGCTAATAGATGGTCTTCTTGGGGGATATGGGTTTGTTGTGAGTTAAACTTTAAATAATTGGCTAAGCGTAAAAAATTAGCATCACTAATAACTTTTTGTAGTTTTTGGAATGCATCTGCGGTGGGTATTATCTCTTTTTCTGAAAGTAAATCTACAATGCTCCATAAATTTGTTAATTTTATACCATAAAATAATGCAATATTATAAATCAGCCTATCTGGTAATCTATATATTTCCCGCTTCATATCAAAAGTTTTTCCCTCTTTTCCTTGAGATAAAATATCGGGCTTAAACTTTTCTAAATCACCTAATAAGCTATGTGTAGTCAACTCTCCTCCTTTTAATCTATTTATTGCTCTTACTTCATGATGAGGATGTCCTTCAGAATTTGTTTCTTCAAATAAGAAATCATGCACTTGAGCAAGGTAAGCTTGATGTAAACTTAAATCGCCATATATATAATCAGAGATTTCTAATATATAAGGTAAATTCTTATCTATACGTTCAATTTCATCATTTTCATTTCTTAGATAATGCATCATACCATTTATAGTTTGAATTAGATCATAATGCTTGTCTTCGTTTCCTAATGGAGTTTTTTTACCTAAATCAAAACTTAATCCTTTAGTAATGAGGTGATCAGTATTACAGCCCCATAGGTAACTAGATGGAATTACTGTTTCACCTAAGTTAATAATTCTAAAATGAACTAGTTGAGTAAGTTTCTTGAAATAATCTTTTATTTCTGAAGGGTCTTTTTCAATAATTATTGCAAACTCAAGATCAGAATATGGGGTTATTGTTTTAAGTGCCATGGACCCTAAACTAACAACTGTATATCCACAGGGAGCGTCGCCTAATATTGCTTCACTCTCTTGAAATAATCTTGCCAAGAATTCTTGCATTCTATCTGAGATCTTTTCAAATAAATCTTTTGTTTTTGCAATTCTTTCTATTTCAGGCAATGCACCAATTTCTTCAATTCTCTCTCTTGCTTCATTTCTTATAGATGTGAGACCTGATTTATCTTGTTCAGCAATTTCAAGTATGGTACTAGTAAGAATATTTGTAGATTCAGATATAGAAAGTAACTCATTACTAATATACTCAATCATGGCACTAGAAACACTTGAGTCAATATCTTTACCAGCAGCTATACTAGTTGCGTAATTAAAAAATTTACTTGCTTCTATCAGAGCTTGTATTTTACTTTCCTTGGTTGCTAATTCATCATCAGATTCACGAATGAAAACTTCGCCAATTTGAGTAAAACTTGAAACTAATTTTTCATATCTTGTTTTCTCTCCTTCTGGTGTTTCCTGATCTAAAATAGGAGGATAAATATTATCTTTTATTATATTTACTAATTCTATTACTTCTGATTTTGCTAGAAGTTCAGAAATATCAACAATTGTTTCTACTCTTAGTTCAGATTGTTGTCCATTTCTCTGAGATTCTTTAATTTCTAGGTCAGCTGCTCTAGCTATTAATACTGAACATTCTTCAAAATGCCCTAATTTGCGCAATACTTCCTCAAGAAGAAAAAAACCTCGAACATTTGCTTTTAATCTAAGGTTATCTCTGAAAGCATTTAAATAATCATCAAGTTTTTCCAGTTCTACAATTTCATTTAATTTTTCGTAATTCATTAGAATTAAATTATAAGCATATTGCTCTCTAACAATATCATCATCTATGATGCTTGGAACATCAAGAATGCTCTCTCTTTTATCGTCGGAACTTTCATTACTATTTATAACTTTCAAAAGCTGTTCTGCAGCCCTTGAATAATCCTTAGAAATAATTAGGAAATGCGCATAATCAACTCTAACACTCTTATCAACTTGTAAACTACTATGTTCTATGGCCTCTTTATATGCAAAATCAATTTTGCTATAATACTCATTATAATTTATCTCGTCATTATCAGATTTTATAGATAACTCTCTTAGATATGCTATTCCCAGCTGGTGAGATATCAAGCTATAGAAATCTTTTAACTCTTTTGGAATAAAAATAAGCGCAATCCTGAACTCATCAATAGAACTATTTATTCGTCCGTCCTGATATAAAGATATTGCCTTATCATAGTGTGGTCTATAATCTGTAAAATCATATTTACCAAAAAGATGAGCCATTCCTGCTTCAACAGTAGCAAAAGGAGAAAAATTATAATGTTCTATAAACTTTCTATAGGCAACCCCTAAATTATTAAATGCAAGACGTATGTCAGGATCATGCATTGTTCTATATAAATCTTTCCTCATTTCTAAACAATCTGTAAAACACTTAAATCCCTTATCAAATATTTTCATTTCAATATATGCCTCACCCAAGTAATTTAAAGATGTGGCTATCTCCTTATGAGGTGCAGTATAAAGTTTGTTATTAATTTCATGTGCTTGTATTATATACTTCAAAGAAGTTTCAAAATTTTTCCAAATATTATAAATACTTGCAATAGAAACTAAACACCACACAGTATATTGATGTATACCTTCGTCATATATCACATCTAGACTTTCAATGCATTGCAAGAAATATTGAAGGGCATTGTCATAATCTTTATTTAGCAAATATATTTTTGCTATATTCATTAATGTCTGAACTTTTTCTTCATTGGGCGTTTGGCAAATTGCTTGCTTTATTTCAAGACTTCTAATGTAAAAATCTAGAGCTAACTCTGTGTCTACACCGGAGTATGCATTGCCTATATTATTTAAAGAAGATGCTATCTCTTCATGAATTCCGTTCTGATAAATTGCTTTTTTAAGCTCTAAACACTCTAAGCCACATTCTATTGCTTTTTCGTATTCTCCACTTTCTCTATAGGCCTCCCCTAAATTATTAAGAATATCTGCTGTATCTGAACTACTCTCTTCTTCATTTAATTTTCTTTCTATTTTTAGAGCTTCGGTATAATATTTTATAGCTTTATTAAAATTCTTTATTTTCATAAAGCTTTGGGCTAAGTTCATCAAAGATGAAGAAATTTCTTTATTAATGCCATCTGTATAAATTTTATTTTTTATTTGTAAACTTTCTTCGAAACTCTCAATAGCTTGTTCAATTCTTCCTAATTTCAAATAAGCAATACCAAGATTATTTAATCTTTTAGCTATATCATGGCTGGGGCTATTATTATAAACTTCTCTTTTTATTTCCAAACTCTGTGAATAATAATCTATTGCTATTTCAAAATTTCCTTTAGCTAAATGCACCTCTCCCAAATTTCCCAAGATACTAGCAATATTAGGATGCATAACACTAACATGGATCTCTTTTTGTATTTTAAGCGCATACTCGAATGCCTCGACAGCCTTATTTAATTCTTGTTTTTTGAAATAAAGTCCTCCTAAATTACCGTATAAACTTGCAATACTCGGGTGAACTTCACCTCCATGCATTTCTTTTAATTTCACTAGATTATTAGACAGAATAAAATATGCTTCCTCATATCTAGCTACCTCAATATAAGCTACGGCTAAATTATCCGAAATTGATAGAGTAATTGGGGTAATAATATCATAAATACTATCTTGTATTCCTAAAGCCTGGTTGTATAATTCGATAGCCTTATTGATCTCTCCTTTCTTAACGTAAACATTTGCTAAACTATTTAGATTTTTAGCAATATTAGGATGTCTTAAACTTCTATATAAGTCTTCTTGCATTTTTAAGGCTTGCTCATAATATGATATAGCCTGATCAAACTCACCCATACCAGAATAAACCATGGCAATATTACATAGACTTTGTACTGTATTTGGATGAGAATCATCTTTATACATTAACTTGTTAATTTCCAGTCCCCGCAGCGTATGTTCAAGAGCTTTAATAAAATCTCCTTTATCATCATAAATAACTCCTAAAAAATTTAAGTAATCACATATGTCGGGATGAAATTCTGTTCCTGTAATTTTAATAGATTCTAATATTTCCATTCCATTTGAAATATATTTTAAAGCCTTATCTAAAACTCCCTTTTGATAGTATAATTTTGCAAGCTGATAATAACATGAAGCAATTCCACTATGATCCCCTCTTTGAAAAGAGATATGCATTTCAAGAACTTGTAATATATAAACTTCAGCTAAATCAAAATTGCCACGCTCTAAATTAACTGTAGCTAAATTGTTCAAAGCACGTATTACCGATGGATGAGTTTCAGTGCCATATATAATCTTGTTCATTTGGTAACTTTGAACAAAGAAACTAATAGCTTTATCTATAAGCCCTTTTTTATGGTATAGCACGCCTAAATTACCCAGAAGAGATGATATAACAGGATGAATAGAATTTTTGTAGATAAACTCAGCAATTTCAAAAGCTTTCATATAGAAGTCAAGAGCTTTATCATATTTACCTAGGTCTAGGTAAACATTTGCCATATTTTGTAAACAATTAATTTGAAGAGCACTAGGTTTACTTTCTTTAAAATCATATATCTGTAAGCTTTTTGCAAGGTAATTAAGAGCCGTATCATAAGCACCCATCATACGATATAAACTAGCTACATTACTCATTGACTGGGCTATAGCAATATTTGTATCTTCATATAGAGCTTGTTTAATTTTTAAACTTTTTAAATGACACTCCAAAGAATTCTTAAAATCTTCGGTTTGAGAATAAGAAGTAGCTAGCATTTCTAATGCATCTGCAACAAATTCATTACCATCTGGATATAAATATTGCAATAATTCTATAAATCTCTTTTGAACTTCAACTGATTTCGAATACTCTCCAGATCTACTATATGCATTGGATAAAACTGATAAAACAAAACAACATTTTTCTATAAATTCTAAAGATAATTTACTTGTATCAAAAGTTTGTAGAGCTTGATTGAAAGTTTGTGAAATTTCTGAAACTGCTTCTTTCAAATATGTTATCGAATCCAAAAGTTTTCCAAGCCTATAGTATACTACTCCTTTTATAGTGTTATCATTAGCGGATAGAATTCCTTCCGCAAGAAAAATATTTCTTTCTTCAATGCTTAAATCATGATACTTACTAATTAACTTTGTTAGAGTTTTATGAAAAGGAATAGAGATATAATAAAACTTAAAAAGCTCCCCATCTTCAGATAAATCTTCAGTATTAAAAGTGAACCCCCTATTAAGAAAAGCTACATTTCCTCTACTAAGTAATGAATCAAGATCATGAGTTTTTAGTTGCTGTAATCCATCTACATCAAATAAATGTACTTCATCTTTCTGACTATTGTTATATATATACACTTTTAATCTTAAGCATACTGCAAAACTAATTAGATATTGTAGGTTAAACTGAACCTCTTCTTCATTGCCACCTACACCAATTATAGATTTTTCTTTTAGTTGATTAATAGCATCCCAAGGGTTACTGGGATATATTTTATATAAAAGAGCAAGTCCATATATTAACCTGTCAGGCAACCTATAAATTTCTTGTTTTGCATCAAAAAATTTTCCTATTTGCTCTTGAGAAAGCCTATCTGGTTTAAAAGTTTCTAGGTCTCCTAAACTATGTCTTGGTAATTCTCCTTGCTCTGTTTTATAATATTCAACCACTCCCTCTTTTAGTCTTTTTATTGCTCGTATTTCATAATATGGAATCCCATCAAAATTTGTTTCGTCAAATAAGAAACTTTGCACTTGCTCAACGTAATCTTGATATAAACTTAAATCACCATATACAGAACTAGAAATTTCTAAAATATAGGGTAAATTTTTATCAATATGCTCAATTTTATCTTCTTCATTTTTTAAATAACGTAGCATTCCATCTATAGTTTGAACCAAATCATAATTTTTATCTTCTCTTCCAAGGGGAGTTTTACCACCTAGGTCAAAGCTTACGCCTTTTTTAACTAAGTGATCTGTATCACAGTCATCAAGAGCACTTGAAGGGATCACTGTTTCTCCTAAATTAATAATTCTAAAATGAACTAACTGAGTTAGCTTCTTAAAATATTCTTTTATTTCTATAGATTCTTTTTCAATAATTATTGCAAACTCTAAGTCTGAATATGGAGTTATTGTTTTAAGGGCAATAGATCCCAAACCTATTACTGAATATTTACAAGGAGGAATTCCCAACATTTTCTCGCTTTCTTGAAATAGCCTTGCTAAAAATTCTTGCATTCTATCAGCAATAGTCTCAAATAAGCTTCTAGTTCTAGTAACTTTGTCTATATCAGATAAAGTTTCTATTTCTTGAATTATTTCTCTTGCATTTTCTCTTAAAGTGAATAACTCTGATTTATCATTGATAGCATTAGTAAGTGCAGACTGAGCAAAAGCAGTAGCGCCTTCAGCAAAGTTTATCAATTCACTATTGATATATTCAATCATTTCTACTGCAATTCTAGAGTCTATATCTTTTCCACTAGATATACTAATTGCATAATTAAAAAACTTAGTAGCTTGTAATAGATGTTTTGCTCTAAGTTCTTTGGGGATTAATTTCTTTTTTGCTTCATGAATCAATGTTTCTCCAAGTTGAGTGAAACTAGAAACTAGCGTTCCTAAACGTTTTATTTCATTTTCAGGTAGTTCATTTTCTAAACTAGGTGGATATAAATTTGCTTTTATTACATCTATCAAAGCTTTATTTTCTACTGATAATACTTTGTCATTGGGCGAGGGGCGAATGGATGCATCAATTCTGCTAAGAATGCTGTCTAAACTAAATTGAGTTTCTTCAGAGCTTAAATTTGTAGTTTTGGTATTTTGGTCGTTAATGGAATTACTTATGGACTGAAGTAAATCAGCGTATTTCTGTCTTTTTTGAGAAATATTAATGTGATCTAATATTTCATTAAACTTAATATCAGAAATGTTTTCAACATTAGATATTATTTTAAAAATTTCCTCAAAAAAATGACATACCCAAATTCCACATGTGTTCCAATCCTGGTATAATTCTAGGTCCCTTTTTTGATAATCTAAATTTTGTACTGGTAAAGTTATTTGGATTCGTTTATCTAAAAAAATATTTTCTATTTTATCCTTGAGCCTATCAAGAGATTGAGAATAGATATCACTTGCTGAGTTAATAATGATTGATCTCACGCTAACAACATTGCCATCAGCATCTTCTATATTGGGAATCTGAACATATGACACCCAATGCTCATCGCTTCTCTTATCTTCACCACTCTCTAAACAAATATTGATGGCCGCAAACTGAACTTTTTTAATTGCAAGGGGAGATGTAATTCGTTCTAGAAAAGGAGTTATATTTTCTTCTGTTAAGGTGGGAGTGAACTCAACTCTATGTTCAGTACCATATTTTTCTTTAGTAGCTTGTAAAATAGTGGCAATTTGATCACCTTCAATTAGAGAACCAACAATATTATCTGACCTATATTCTAACTTTAACAAATTCTCTAGGTTATGAATTCTATCCAGAAGTTTATTGGCATCCTCAAGAATAAAACTCTTCCTATCTCCTAATTCTTCTAATTCTTTAGCTCTTAAGATAAACTGTTTAGATAACTCAAGATCTTGAGAAGCATTAGTAGTAATATAAATCCTTAAAAAGATTTTTCCAATTAAGTTATACTCTCTACCTATTCTAACAAATTCTTCTGTTTTTAATTCTAAAGCTTTATAAAGCTCTTCTGCTAATAGGATTCTTTTGTCAATAGTAGTGAAACTTCCTTGAAATGGTATGCGAAATGTTCTTCTTATATTATCCAATATATTTAACTCTAGTTCTATATCTTTAGAATTGGTGGCATCTAATATTTCACTCATACATTCTATAGAAAGCCTTCTGCAGGTCTCTAGGTTAAACTTATCCCTTTGATCTTTTGAATAGAGTAATTCCTGTTCTATTAATTCTTTATATCCACCCAAAGCTCTTTCTAAACTTGCTATATTTTTTTGTAATTGATACCATAATAATATTCCCTGTCTTTGGAATATTACGCTATCCATAGGCCTAGGTTCACCTTCATTAAAGCTATCATCATATAATCCTGGAGAGTCATCTATTATATGCCTAATAGCGATTGCCGTTTCAAACTCTTTTAAGGCATTTTTATTCAAGACATCAGCTTGTTCCAAATCATTGGACTCAATTGACTCTTGCCATAAACTTAAATAAGTTTTCCCTAAGTGATAACAAATCTGAGCATATATCGTAGGAAGAGTATTAAATTTTTCTGCCAATAATGAAGTTACCATTTCTGAAGACATATCATCAGTAATTCTAACTAAATTTTCTAAGGATTGTTTTAAAGAAAGTAATTGTTCATTTGCTTTCTGGTGATCTTTGTAAAAATCATAATAAACTGCTACAGATAATTCTAAATAAACTAATTCTGCATTTGGTTCGATATTAAATTCTTTAGCTTTTTCTATAATACTTTCCACATGAGCAATATATTCTTTATTACTTTCGTGTTTTTGCTTTGTTGTATTATCTCTAGTAAATAATTTTTGCTGTACTATATCTAGTGCCATACCTTTAATATCATTAATCTTTTCTTCAATGCTTACTTGCATCATAGTTACCTCTTGAAATATTCTATGCATGTCTATAAATTGATGATTTTTCTTAGTTCTAATTGATAAGATTGAGTATCCTTTTAATACAGACACAACTCTATTTATTTCACTTTTGTATAAAAATAGCCTGTCAAATAAATTGAGGGGAATAGATTCCGCTCTTAAATATGAACATAGCTTTATGACTTTATATGCATTTGGGGTAGATACTATGATGCGCTCTAACACCATTGCAAGACTAGTATATATATTGGAAACATGTGCAAATTCACTGTCATCTTCTAAAGATAAATCATGCATATTTATATGTAGCTGAGAGGCACTCTTTTGCTTATATTCCGTTAGATAATCGTCTATACTTATTTCAGAAGATCGAATAAAAGCTACACTTTGAGTAAAACCTAAAGGGATGTAACTGAATAACTGAGCCAACTCCCTTACATTTTCTGTAGAATAATCTTTCAAAGTATGCGTTATATATTCGATAGATTCTTGTTCGGAAAATGGAGATAATTTAAGTGCATTAAACTCTTTTGATGGTGAGCTATCTTCCCAATCTTTCATATTTGTTGTGGTGATAATGATATGATGTTTCTTTAACGCTTTTAAACTGGGAAGATATTTATTTAAACTCCGCTTATCCATAGCATTATCAAATATTATAAGGCTTTTTGGTAGTTGTTTTTCAAGCTTATCTAAAACTAACTTTATTACTCTTTTAGAGTTAGAATGTCTTATATTAATTGATAAATCTTCCGCGAATTCTCTAAATGACCTTTCTAAAGTAGATTCGCTTTCTGCTGTAATCAATCTAACTCTATAATCATACTCTTCTTTATGTTCATTAGCATAACGAAGAGCTGTTTGAGTTTTTCCAACACCTACTAAACCACCTATTATTTGAATAGCCCCTTCGTATGCTGCAAAATATTTATGTATATTATTGAGAATGTTGTCTCTACCAACAAAACTATTGATTCCTCCTCTTACATTATCAAAGTTTATTTCTTGGCTTTCTCCATTAACATGTGGACTTGGGTTCTGCTGTGCATCGTTCTTTGCTTCAAGTCTATCCATTCTAAGACTACTTATATCTGTATTGAATGCTGTTGCTTCTAAAATTAAATATCTTGGAGGTAAGGAAGACTCATCTATAAGAAGAATTATTTGTTGACTATCTGGTAAGTTATATGTAGTTCTAATATATTCACAGAAATCAGTAACGACTGCAGTAGATAATGATTCAATTTTATTTGCCAATATTGCACTAGATTCAATTTCTGCAAATATCCTCTCAGCATTATCAATATTTCTTTCTTCTATATATTCTTTTAGTTCTGCAACCGATATAAAATGATAATTTTTACTTTCTTGTGGTTGCAAAATAGAGAATGCATCGCTTCTAAACCAACCATCTTGTTTAATTATAGTATCAATCAGGTGCTCTGACGTAAGTTCTGAAACTTCACTTGAAGGTATTTTTTTTAATGAAGAAATGAGCTTTACTGTAGCGGCTGTAGCAAATGCTCCTATTTCCTGCTGACTTTGAAATTGGTTTAATTTATCTTCAATATAAATAGCAACTTTCTGTATTACTTTGGATAACAGCTGTACTGTTAGAATGCCTGAGGAAGGAAATATCTTATTAATACTTATGGATGCAGTAACTTCATAAAGACGACCATTCCATAACTCACTCACACAGGAAACTATATCTACTCCATCTTTAACTATAGGAATACACCTAAGCATTGCAACATTCTCACGAAAAGGAGTAGTCATTGGCGGAACTTCTTGTTTGTATACTATTGCTTTTTGATACTCCAGATAATTCCATGTATATTTTACAAAAGTATCATGAAATATTCTAAGTTTCTCATTGTAGTCTAGTTCCTCTGGCATAACACAAACCCATCATTAAGATTAACATCAAAAGTTTTAAAAAACTTATCTAGGTGCAAACTTAAGGAAAATTCAGTTTGTAATAAAGAAAGTAGATAATTAGAAAAGTAAAATGATTAAAGAATATATTTTGTTGTAAATTATATGAGGGTATGTAGATAGAGTTTTTCCATGGGATCTTGAATACATTGCCTCTATCTAACCAACTAACCTTATACATTTTTACTACTTACATCCCAATTAATCACTAGTTTATAACTAACTTGCAAATAAGATATTAAATATATTAATATTTTGAATCTAACATGTATGTGTTACTAAATCAATTAATATTTACAACCTGCACAACATATATTCTCAATAGTTAATACTCGCCAGCCGAGAACCCTTCCAAAACAAACTAAAGTAGCGAAACCTAAAAAACATCAGTGATTGTTATAAAAGAAAGAGAACTAATCTAAATATACAGTTTAAGCATATGATCACCTGTGATACCGACGGAGAGCCATAATAGTTTCCTCAAGAAAATCTATATTTCCACCATTTAAATTATGAAATAGTTGAAATAAAAAATCAGAATTTCTTTCAACTATAGTTTCTAACACCCCCTAGGATAAAGAATTTGGGTCTGGACACCTGCCTTTTAATAAATTAGGACGTATAAATGTACTTAAAGTATTGTAAACTCACAAAAAGAGAGCAAAAAAACTACTAGAAAATTTTGTAGTTGGAATTCCAGCCAGAACAGCAGCTGAATTAATTGATATGCATGGGTCTAATGGTATGGACCTATCCTATATACAGAATAGACAAAAATGGTAAAATAGTTTTAAAGAAAAAGATTCAAAGAGATGAATTTTTAACTTTTATGGCTAATATACCGAAATGTTTAATTAGAATAAAAACATGTAGCAGCTCAAATCATTGTGCTAGAGAAATTAGCAAACTTGGTCATGAGGCGAAATTACTATTACCGCAATTTGTTAAGCCATATTTAAATCTAATAAAAATGATCAAGTAGATGCTGAAGCAATTTGTGAAGCAGTATCCAGACCAAATATGCGTTTTGTATCAATTAAAACAATAGAACAGCAAAGTGTTTACGAATTCACAGAGTAAGAGAAAGATTAGTGAAATCTCGCACCTCTTTAGCTAATGAAATTAGAGGGTTACTAGGAGAACGTGGACTGATAATACCACAAAATATAAATAAAATAATTTCTAGGCTGGTGGAATTTTTAGATAGCGATTTATTGAATGAAATAGATAAAGTAATTTTTTCTGATAAATGTAGAGAAGTTATAAAATATAGGGCAGAGGCAATTGCTGAGGTTCACCAACAGTTCGTTAGAAGTGCAAACTCGTCTACCCCTCTGTACACAGCAAGAATCCTTAGTTCCAGAATTAGAGGAAATTTATTTTTTGAAACATTCACTCCGCCAATTTCAGCTGGCTCAAACTCAATCTCTCATATTTTATCTCCAATCTCCGTTTCATGTTTAGCTTTTTGAAATCGGCAAGCATCAATAAATACAGGTTTGTAGAAGAGTTCGCAAAGTAGTAGAGTTGGAGTACCGGCAGGTTTTATTGCAAATTTTTATATAAAAATTAATGTCATATACCTATGCAACTCAAGCTTTTATTATAATTACTCACTATTCTGATCACTATTTAATCCCGTCAAATCTAGAGATATTTCTACACTTTCTGCAACGGCATGGTTATTATAGTGTGTAGGGTGATTTGTATTGTTTGTTAATCCTGTATCTGTAGAATCTCTTGCTGATTCTCTACTAGGACTTTGATTGTTGGAACTAGCTAAAGTGCTCACACATTCTGTATATTCTCCGGTCTCTGTTTGTGAAGTTTGTTCTTGATTAGGCAACACGGCATTCCATTCATACCTTATTGTGCCATTCTCCAATGCTGAATGACTTCTAACTGACATAAAATGGTTGCCCGTAGCAGCAATCCTAATAATAAGCCTGTCTTCTGGTAAATTAGTATTGTCTACATTAGTAGTTACCGTTCCGTCAATATCCATATAATAACTGATGAATCCTGCGCTAGGATTACGAGTATCGATAATAGCTAAAATAACATCAGAAAAAGTTGCAGTAAATCTATCAATAATAGTATGATCAGCCCACTGTCTATCTTGAAAATTTACTCCTTGAATTGCTAACCTCAAACTATTATGTGGATTTGTTCCATCAGGAACTCTTTGGATAAAATTATGATTGTGTAATCGTAATTGGTCTGCAACAGCTTCATAAAAACAATTTCCTAAACCGTCATTGTCCAATAAATCAAACCCTTGAATCTCCCTTGGACCTACATCTCCACGTTCTTTAGCTTCTTTTTTTGAGATTTTTTTTGCTATTTCTACTTGATCTGCACCATAATCTTCATCAATAGTGTATCCATATGAACACTTTACTTGTAAATTCTCTCTTGACTGAATGCTGTCAATGTCATCACTGCCTGAATTTGCAGCGCTGACACTAAAATAATCTAAAGCATCAAAAAGAATTGGCTTTTTGGGTTTAACACAAGATAAAACCAGGTCTGTTAGAGACTCTAAGCTTAGCCCTTCTAAACTATAATTTTCTCCAAAATCTTGAGGATTGGTTTGATAGTAATCCACCCAACCATTTAAATTTAAAAAATTTGATACTAACATCTTTGCTACGTTTTGTCTTTGTTGATATTCAATATCGTGTTCATACATAAAGAAAAAAGTTTCAATAATATCACTTAAAATCTTGGTAAGGTCGTGAAAATAATTGGTACGGCATCCAGCAGCCAATAAATCTTTTATATTATCACTTGATGATATCTGATGACTTGTAGCAATAGGTTTATAATCAATTACCTTCAGAAATTCGTCAATTGACTTATCTTGATATTTAGCATCGTGAACTTCAAAAATGTTTTTTAAAGCGGTTTTTGTAATAGCTCCTTCTGCACCCCTTTCTGAATTTGTTTTAGCGCTTCTGAAGGCTGCACCAATTTTCTGGTTCCAAGTAGCTGTTATATATGGTATGAATTTATCTCTTAAAAATTTGAATGCTTGATGTTTGCATAAAAACCCTCTACTTGTATCTTGTATATATTGACTAGCTTCATCAATAATTGATTTGTAGGGATCGTCATCTTCTGTTATTATTAATTTTGCAACCCAATCTCTGAGACTTATTAAAGCTTCGTATACTTCTTTTCCTTTTAATAATGATTCAATATGCTTAAGAAAAAATGAGAAGGATATTACGTGATCTCCTGCAATCCTACCTATATTACCAGTAACGTCTGTAGGTCTTTTTATTACTGCTTCTTCACTTACAAATAGATCAGTACCTTCGTCATTGCTAATGGTTATATTTATAAAACCACCCATCATTTCATTACGATAAGTTTCTATGTTTCCCCTAATAAAATGTTCTGGAGTAGGTTTGTTTCCAGAACTAAGTCTTGTTTCTCTATTGCTTGCAATCACATAAGATGATTCTGAACCAGTATCACCAGATAATGAATCAGAAGACTGCCATTCTCCATCTGAAGATCGTTTGTATTCAGAGGAAGAGTCGTCATCTAATGGCATAGTAAGAAAAGAAGCAACAACTTCTTTAAGTGCCTGCAGTTTTTCTTCAGCAATATAACGAATTATTTTTTCCTCAATCAACAAGTTTTTCAATTCATCCCATATTTGATCTGTATGATTTTCAAAAAAATACTTCAATTGACTTTGGGAACCTATTTGAAGTGCAGAAAACAAGAAGGGCATTTCATTAGCTAGCGCTTTATTATTAAATAATTTTTCTAGGGCTGTTTTTATCTGTGAGGTTAGTTCGTCAGAATAATTAGTTTTAATCTTTTTTCTGTTTTTGTCATTCCAATTTTCTTGTTTTTTTTTCTTGCCCATTGCGCTTAATCAACCATACTTTTTATATTCATTCTTTCAACTAACAAAACCTATAATCTTACCTACAGACAAATATACTTAAAGCATACTATCAGTTCTAAGAGTTATCTGGAACTGTTGCCATTGCGATAAAAACATGTTACCATTCCAAAATGAAAAAGTAAACAAATCTTCATTAATAATGGAGCGTAGTATATGAAAAAATCTTATAATAAACGTCAGAAAGTAAATGATGATAAGGAATGTGGCAAGCATGTGAAGTGGGGCCCTGTTGTTGTGCATAACATTCCTAGCTCTACCTCCTCAAAAACCAATTTAAGAAAAGAACTCAAATCTCTTGGTTTAACCAAAATAGATCAAATTATCCAACAAGACAAAGAGACTTCTGAGAGATTTTTAAGTAAAAATGGATTAATGATCATTTTAGAAATTGCTAATGAATCCTCTCAAACTATGGAACGATATGACAGCTCCGCTTTCAGAGATATAATCTTTAAATATAGCCAAGTTCATGACGATTTAAGTGAAATATTTACAGGTTTTAGAATTCATTTAATTGCAAAAAAACATACTAATATTACACCTCAAGTATTTGAAGACTATGACACTGCTTTAACAGATAGTTCTGCTGAAGAAATACCTGATAATTCGTCATCAAGTAATACAATAAGCGACAAAAACATTGGCACAGATAAGGGAGCTGCAGTCGAGGGTGGGCATAAGCGATTGATTTTTCATAATGACAATCTATCGCAAGAATCTGAATATCTAAGTAAAGAAATAAATACCAATCAAAAAGATGATATTGATATTATAATAAAAAGAATACAAATTACAGAAAGCAAAGCAGTAGAAATGAAGCCTTTTTTATTATATCTAGAACAACTTTATGCATGGATTTACGAACTCCCAGAGTGGATGCAAGAGCAGATTCTTAATTCTACTCCAATAAAAACAATAATTGAAGAAACTGAAACTTTAGCAGCCATTTATGATAGTAGTAAGTATGTACTCAATCATTTGAATAATATGTTTACTACTGAGAAGGTAACCAACTGTGATTATGATGTTGTTGTTGAACAAGAAGATAAAGTTACATTCTTAGATTCCGCTTATCGCGATTTAGTTAATACAACTATGATTCTAGAAGATACTCAAGTCACTGGACTAATCCTGCCAATGGTAGACATCAACTCAGGCAATATACTTGGTGAAAATGAGTTTGGCACTCTTGCTATTTTAATGGATTAAATGGACTTAAAGTATTTTAACCTAAATGCTTTTCTATAACTCCAAGGGCTTGTCTCTGCTTTCACCACAAATCAGGAATTGTCTTATTCATAAAATCCTGTATTTTGAGTTCTCTTGGTTGTCTACCTTCCATGATTGCATTAACGATACTCGGAGCTACTTGATTTAGACGCAAGATACGACTCATATAGCCAGTAGTAACCTTTTCTCTTGCTGCTATTTTACCATAAGTCATAGGTTGATCATTCTTCAAGGCTTTCTACCATTTATAGGCCGTAGCAAAAGCTCTGATTAGCACTTGATCATAGTAAGGCTTTTCTTCATCTTTGGGAATATTCTTAGGTAAAATCATCGTAGCAGTTCTACCCCATCGCCTATTGATTTGAATTGGTGCTGAGATACTGAATGGGTCTAATGGTATGGACCTACCCTATATACAGAATAGATAGAAAACTTTATCTTTCTAGAGCTAAGAGCAATTGAGCTCTTATAACACAACAATAGGGAGGTCTAGAATGGATATTAACACAATTGGAATAGATTTAGTAAAAAGAATCATGCAAATTCATAGAATAGATAAAAATTGTAAAACAGTTTTAAATTAAAACAGCTGCGCAAGCAGATGTACATTATATTCTTGCTCGTTACTTTAGTAATAGCAGGTTTGATGATTTCAACATCACTAAATATGAATATTATTAACAATGTGATTAAATCTGTGATCTATTTGGATACAAGCGTTGGAAAAATGATTTTTGTTAGAATTATATGAATATTCTTCAACCGTTATCAAGAGAGATACCAATTCGAATTATCTTGCTCTAAGCTTATTAAATTTTTTAGAGGATAAAAGGATTGTGCGCCCAGGATATACAACTCTGCAGGATGCTATAAGTTTTGCTCTTATAACGGAACGTAATCGTATAAAACTTTGTATACAAGAACAACTTTCAGAAGAAAATAAACAGAATCTGTAGTTGCTGCACAATTATTTCAAAAAATACTAATATACAGATATTTTAAAGTTATTTTCCATGATATTTCTTATTACTTAAGTCTTTTTTTAAAGTTGGAGGTGTATGATTTGGTGGCCCTATACCTCCAGATAATTTGTCATTGCACGAATTTGCTGTACTAGAAGTTAATCTCTTTCTTATTGCTGCTACTGTATCACTTGGAGACCCATCTGGTGATAACTCTGGTGAGGAGTCAGAATAATCTGCTTCCTGTCTTCTTTGCAATCCTTTTGTTCTTAAGTTATTTTTTAGTTCGTTATATTTATCTTTTACACTATATCTTTCGTATACACTAAATTTAGAAGTCTTTTTCAGTCCTATAATATCGCATCTATCAAAAAAATTAGGGGTTTCCCATTTTCGAGCTTTAGTCATATGCGTTCCCCTTGCGTCAACTTGTTCAGTTTGCGCTCTTGTGTCATCAACTTGCTCAACTCGTTCAGTTAAAGAAATTATCGCATCTTCTCTTGTTATTTCTGATTGACTATCTTGTCTTATTTCTTTATTAGTTTTATTAAATGCTGCTATGGCATCATGACAATCTCTACAACATAATTTTGTAATTCCAATATATAAAGGTTTATTACCTTTATTAACTTTTTCATCTCTAACATTGAATTTAGTAGGAGATTCTACTAACGCATCAAGCATAGTCATTTCTGCATGAACATATTGCTTACTATTAGTAATGAAGCCAATTTGTTTAGTAATCAAAGCATTTGTAATTTCTTCAGGAAATGGGCGAGTTGAATCTGTAGCTACAGAGCTCACAACTTTCAACATATCTCTGGTAATACGTTGTTTGAATTCTCCTATATCTTTTTCACGACGATTACCACGGCTTATATATTCATTAGTCGCTTCTTCTATGAATTTAGCCATTTGGTCGTGGAATCCCTGATCTTTCTTCATTTCAGATAAAGTTTTCTTGTTTTGAGCTACTTCAGCTATAAAATTAAAAAAAGATTTTGCAACTTCATTAGGTTCATTATTATTATTTGCAATTAATAGTCTTTCTCCATCATATGCTACAGCAGCACATGTAGTTCCTCCTGTTATTAAGCGTGCAATAGAATCTAATCTTCTACTATCTAATTCTACTTCCATGGGTTCTTCTTGATATTCTCTCCATTCAGGAATAGGTTCTGGGGGATGTGTTGGGTTTCTTCTACTTGCTTGGTTTTTTAATGTAGAAAGTTTAGTAGTGGAATTATTTGCTTGAGTAGCACACGCACTAGCCATACCAGCCCCTGCTGATGGAGATATTAATGGATATATCTCTACTCCTAATAGGCTATGATAGCTAGAGCTACTTGAATTACCTTTCATATAATGAGTGCATATTTCTGAGATTACTTGCTAACTTCTAAGACAAATTCTAGTTTAGCCAGATTAAGAAATTTATTCAATAGTTGTTATTAAAGCATAGAAATACAGCTTGATTATTTACTGAAATCAAGTTAATATACATTAAGAATTTTGTTAAAAACGTGCGAATAACATGACTAAAGAAAAAGAATTCATTGATGCAGTAGATAGAGCAGATTACAAAGCATTTAGTAGGCTTCTTCCTTCGGTTAATGTTAATAGCACAGACAAAGATGGTTACACAGCACTACATTATGCTGCAAGAAATGGTAACGATGTTTTAGTTAGAAAGTTAATAAATGCTACAGCTAATGTAAATGCAGAAAATAGTAATGGATATACTCCTTTAGTAGAAACTATTTATTATATGCTTAGTGAAGAACTAGCATTATCCAATAATAAAGAAGTAGTCAAATTATTATTATGCAACGGAGCTAACTTAAACGGAATAGAAGAATTACATGAAACCTTCACAGGTGAAGATGATATTACTGCATTAAAAGAAGTTATTACTTTCATAGAAGGTGTAATAGAAAACAATGATAATCAGGATAATAATCAAGATTCAACTCTATCTGGAGAAAATATCTCCGAGCAACAAAACATAGACAAAGAAGATGGTATTACAGAAGATGGTAGTTATGGAAGTCAAAGAAGTTTTATACCAACTATTGATGACGAAGAGAACATTCAAGATAGACATATTAACTCTTCTATTGAGGTAACTGAAGAATCTTCATTGTCTAGTTTTCTTTTAAAAAACCTTTATTCATGGATGAATCAGCTTCCAGAGTGGATGCAAAAATTAATAATTAACTCTACTCCTATTAAAGATTTAATTAAACATGCAAAACAGACAGCAGCAATATATGATATGAAATCTATAGAACAAGATTTTATTGAAAAGATGTTTACTTTCTTCGAATCTGGCAATGTGGTGGATTCTGTTGAAGAAAGCGCAAACAACAGCGTAAATATATTAGATTTTTCTTCCACTGAATTAGTTGACACAAGCTTAGTGTATCCCGGCTCGTTAAAACATGTAAATGCTTTTATTTTTCCAACAATGATAGAATCAACTAGTATCTTCGATGATTCCTATTTGAGTGAATTGCTCTATGCTAATTGAAATTTCAGAAACTTTCTTACTTAATTTCGTAGCAACACCTACTCTATTTATCTCAAATATTTCAGGGTTCACACTGTCTTCTAATTTTGCTTTCGACATTTTTGCTTCCTCATAACCGCATTACTTCTTAAAAGCTTATTTTGTTCTACGTCTATCGTTATATCCATCACTTCTGTACAAAAATGTCAGTGTATGACTACATCTATATTCTTTCAATTATCTCAACATATTCTAAATTCTTACCAACCAATATGTGATCTAATATCTGTTGTTCTTCGTTATAACAATAATAGCTTTCTCTATTAGTAGCGCTATTACCAGCATAACTAAACTCTTTTATGCTGTTTATCTCTATACAGTGATCATAGGCTTGATTATCTATAGTTATCTTAATATGTTTTGCCCTTAGAGATTCAAATTGTTCTTCAGTTAATTCACCTAGTATAATTTTGTTTAATAAATCATATTTCACATCTAAAATTGGAGAATAAACATACTCATACAGCTTTTTACCAAAATCTCCTTTTGCTTCTAGTTGAGTTTTTATGGCTGTTTTTTCTAAATCTAAATTAATATTATTTATTTTAATTTGATATTGCTTAGAAGTTACAGCAAAATCATATATTTGCTGTAGCGGGGAACTTGATACGACTTTAGTAATATCTTTATATGCCGTGGTTGATTTTAGTTCAAATTTCACACTACCATATTCTTGGTAAAAGGAATATAGATTGGTAATAGCAATATACCCACTGTATAAAGTTATACCAGCTCCATAGGTGAAGCTAAGATAAGGACCTGTCGATTCAATGATGATAGGTAACGCCATATAACTAGCTGTAGTTGTTAGTTGTTTAAGAGCTTGTGTATATTCACCTTGGTAAGCTTTATATAAAATATCTGTTGCACTTACTATGCTAGAATAACCATTCACCCCGTGATACATACCATAAAGATAACTAGTATCAAAAGCTAGTTTCTTAACGTTCTCAATTGTAGGCTCATATATTAATCTAGCCGTATCTACTGCTGTATCCAGTCCCTTAAAAACAATTCCTGCTTTATAAAGCATAGGCTGAACAGCTTGAGCCTTGTCAGCTAGTTTTTGATTTATATCTATCTCTTGAGATAGCTTTTCTTGCAAACCTTTAACAAAAATAAAGTCTTGCGGATTACCACCTTTATCTGGGTGAAGTTTTAGTAAAACAGTTTTCCTAAAGTCACTAGGAGTTCTTAAAATGTCTATAGGTTTACCAATATTATTATTATGTAGTATGTGATTGAATTGTTTTAGTTCTTTTTGGTATAAGATTTTTCTAAGTTGCCAAGCCACATCTAAATCTAATTTATTTGAAGTCCATCCTATAAATTGATTCAATATATCAAAACTATAGTACTCTTGGTTTGAATCTAACATTTCTTCTGTAGAACTTACAAACGTAGTATCGCAAGTAAGTAGTATTAAATCATTTTGAGGGATTATAGGTAATACAGCTTTAGAAACTGCTACATCTACTCCTTCAAATTCTATATCCTCAATTAAACTTTGATAAGCTTTTTGCTCCATGCCTAAATCAATTATTTTATTAACTGCCTCTATTTTTCCAGCTTTATAAGCAACCTGAAATATTAGATGTATTTGTGGATGATTTAATAGAGGGTTATCAGATACTTGCACCATATGTCTGATTTCAACATCATTGCTTGATTTGCTATTTTCAATTTTCTCAGGCTGTTCAACTAATTGAGAGTTTGTTGTACCTTCTGTTGTTATAATTTCTGATTTTTCTTCTATTCCATCTTCTTGCACTAAATTACCTTGTCTATTAGATAATATAGCACTGGTTAATTCTGGGTTAGTAATTTCTTCAGTCCTAGTTACTTTTATGTGGCGGTATTGTTCTAACTCCTGATAAATATCAAACATATTAGGATAAAGATTATCAACTACTTCTAATATCATTATTGCTTCATCAATCTCACCTCCATCAAAGCTTACTTGTGCACAATATTTTGAAATTTGTACGAATACTGGAACTATCTGCTGAAGTGGATGTTGAGGTGCTAGAGTATTGATTCTATATGTTACGATTATTTCTACCAAAAGATCTCTTTGCTCTTTTACATCTTCGATTGAAGCTATAGAATTTGCATAATTTAGACAATAATTACTAAATTTTTCAGATTCACCTTCTTCAATGTATAATAAATTAGCAGACTGCTTATAGCATTTAATAGAGGATAAATTATCACCATAAGCATCATAAATATCCCCTAAACATCTAAGTGTTTTTGCATAGTTGACGTGATTTGGCTTATTATGTTCATAAATTTCTTTTGCAGTACGCACCATAGCCATTGCCTCAGCTAGTTTTTCTTCTACATGTTCATTAGTACTATCTAATTCTGCTGACATACGTGCTAACAAGAATTGTACAAGCCCTAATTCAGCTGAAGTATCTGCAACTTCACATAATCTTTCCACGCTGAATAAAGTATCTTGCTCTTGCAACTCTTTCCAAATCCTCAGAGCATTTCTATAATTACTTACAGCCTCTTCATATTTTGTCATAGTAATTGAAGATTCAACTTGTTTCTCTTCTTCTCGTGCAAGAGCAAACTGCACTGAACCTAAACTAGACAACACATCAGCAATTTCACACATTCTCTCTAGACTATGTTGACCTGGTTGATTATTCCAAATTCTTAAAACTTCCTTGAAAGGCTGTATGGCCTTTTCATATAATTCCAGTTGGCGATATGCTTTTGCTTTGTTTAGCTGTATTGTAGCAATTGATTGATGATTTTCTCCCTGCTTAATTCTAATGGACAGAGCATCATCGAAGAATGATAACGCTTTTTGATGCTGTTTTTGGCAAGCATGTAGATTTCCTATATTATTATACGTATTAGCAATATCTGGATGATCAAGGGGCAATCTATGTTTTTGAATTTTTAATGCATTTTCATAAAATTTTGCAGCAGCAATATAGTTATTTTGTACCCTGTGCCAGACTCCAATATTGTTAAGAGTAATTGCAATATTTGGATGATCTTTTCCTAATTTACGTTCCTGCACGGATAATGACTCACTAAAACATCTCATTGCCTCTATATATTCTTTTCTTTCTCTAAGTATAGAACCAATATTATCAAGAGTTACTGAAACATCAGGATGATTTATTTCTCGCTGAATTGTTAGCGCATCTCTAAAATATACCAATGCTTCATTATCGTTATTTCGGCTATAATATATATTACCTATCATTAATAAAACTTTTGCTACCAAAGGGTTAGATGGGCTTATGTTGCGTGCCTTCTCTAAGGCTAGAGTATAATATTCTAATGCTGCGTCAGACTTACCTTGACTATTACATACACTTCCTAAACTACCATAAAGTATGGCCATTTCCGCAGGAACATTTTCTTTAATTCGCTTTATTGCTAGCGCATTTTCAAAACAGTTTTGCGCAGTGCCATATTCTCCTTTGTTTATATATACAGCTCCCCTGTTTATAAGATTATTAGCAAATTCAAGAGAAGCTTCTCCATATTCAGCTAGAACTATTTCTTCGTCTTTTTTATAGCACTCCAATGCTTTATCTAATTCTAGAAAATTATTGTATATACCGCCTCTTGCAAAATCACTATTATCATAATAATCTTCTTTTACGATAATTTTCCGCCCTCCATTATTTACGAAGTTCCTTAAATGATCAGTAAACAAAGTAAAACTATAGTATATTCTAAATAATTCTGCCCTGTTTATTCTTAAAACTTCATTTAATCTTCCTTCTGCTAATCCACCCTCATCTAAGGATATTATGTCATCTTTCTGCTCTCCTCGTTCTAAATATGCATCTAGTCTCCAAGAGAGCACCATAGAAGAAGCAATTTTTAAATTATTTGCTCCAACTGGACTAAATATAGTTTGATCAGAATCTCTGTTTATAACTTTAAGCTGTAACGATTCTAACTTTTCCCATACACTATTACCTTCAATTGCAAAATATAAACTTAAATGTTCAATAAATAGATTAGGAATACGATATAATTGCTTAACATCAAAATAATGACCCTCTTCACCAAATTTTCCACCATTATAGCCATGTTGCTCTAAAGCTTCAGTAAGAAGCTGTAGAGCTCTTTTTTCCTGTATTGTTTTATCAGGTTGATCACTTGGTTTGTTTAATTCTTCCATTGTAGCTGCTCTAAATACATCAACTAATTCTTCAGCATTAATGCTACCATGTACTAACGACACTGTGCTAAGTACCGTTGTAAAGTGTTTGTCTATTGAATAGTGTTCTTTATCATGCAGTTTCGCCAATTCTGAAGCTGTCCCAATTAATTTGAATCTTTGTTCAGGTCCAATACTATTCACATGCACATTACCTAATGGCCATTTGCTTGCGCTAGGCATTAATCCGTCCATACTAAATCCTCTAGGGGTATTATCATCATAGAATCTAGAGCCATCTATTTTACTATTATCATAGTCATTAAGTTCCGCAATAGCCAAAGAAGGCAATATTGTTTCACCTAGATTTATTATTTTAATTAGCAGATACTTACTTAAATCAGTGAAGTACTTTTCTACCTCTTCTCTTTTTGCTCTCCTAGAGGCATCATCCACTGCATTTATTGTATCTTCTAATAAAATACCCCACTCAAAATCAGAAAATGGAGTCATTTCTTTTCTTGCCATTGAACCAAATGCTATAATTGCATATTCACAAGGAGCATCTCCTAAAACTACTTGGCAATCAATTATCATACTCTCTATCAAAGATTTCATTTTTTCTGTAATATCACCAAATAGAGATTTTATTTGTTCACTTTTTTCATATTCTACAACTTTATCACTTTCACTAAGTTCTCCAGATTCTACATAATGCACTTTATACTCTTGACCAATCCTATGTAACTCTGCTTTAGCAATATCTCTAATTTCTTTTAATTTAGCCTTATATCTTAAAGTTGCATCATTAACTGCATTATATTCCTTTTTTTGTTTCGAGATCGTTAGTAGATATTCTTGTTCTATTTCTATTAATTGCTTATCAAATAATATTACATCTGTTCTAAACTCCTCATTTATCAATCCATCTTTATCTTTGCATAAATTAATACAGTAGTTAATTAGACCACCAGCTTTTGCATAGGCCAATTCATCACTATTTTCAATTGCTTTCGTTCTATATGCTAAAGCTAATTCTTGCATTAGTCTAAGTTGAGTTGACACATCATTAATAGAGCGTGCTTGTCTATAACTATCATGATCAAAAACAACAAACACGTTTCCTAAAGAATTTATTTGCAAATGGTTATCTTTTTCAAGTCTTAATTCTTCTAATTTTGTATTACCATTTGGGTATAATATATCTGCAATAGCTTTTGCTTCATTAAAATATAATTGGGCACTCTCATGATTATTACGTTTTAACTCTACTCTTCCTAAACCTATACATGCGTCAAACAAGGGGTAGTCTGTTTTTCCTATATTTTGTGTTTTTGATTTCTCTTCATTATATGCCCTTAAGAAAGATTCTCTTGCTAATTTTAAATTTCCACTACTTATATCTTCTAAAAAGTTATTGCCTCTGAGGTTATAGAAACCGGCTATTCTTTCAGATTTACGCCCTTTTTGCTCTAAAGCTTGAAACTGCAACTCTAGTTTATCTAAATACTGCCTAGCTTCGTTTGACTTCTTTAAAAGATCGCAAGCTAACACGATTTGTTTATAACATGTTATTTTACTATATATTGCATTTATATCCTCAGGCTGCTTCTTTAACTTACCTTCTTCATAATAGTAGTTCTTATCTTCTGCTAAACTATTATATCTACTTACAACATTTGATATTATATCTTTATTACTTTTATCTTCTAAATCAAAATACAATAATCCGTTTGTTTCTGTAAGATATTGATGAATTATTTTTATATCTGTTTTCTTCTCTATTATATGGCTTAATTCATTTGCTAATTGTAGATGACCCTTAAATATTTCTATACGTGATATATAAGTTTTTTTATCATAAAAATAAGTTCTACCTAAAGAATAAAGAATTGATACATAGAGCTCTGTAAAATAATAACTCTGCAGAGTTTTCAATCCTACCCACTCTTTCCCTTCAACTCCTAAATTTGGGTAGAAGCTTTCTAATTCATCTCTATTAGTTAAAGCGAAGTTTTGTAAATGATTATAAATTTGTTCACTCAATACAGGAAGATCTTGCTCTATTATATCTTTTTTTAAGCCCGTAACTTGCTCAAATTTATCCTTTGCTTGCATTAACCAGTATTCAGACTCTTGGGCACGTCCCCCTCCAATCTGAGTATAAAAATAACCTAAAACATTAAATAATTTTATCTGATTTAACTGACCAACCAACGATAGCTCAAGGTTTTCTTTATCAATAATTTGTAGTAAATTTTCTACGTGAGGTAGTAATAATTGGTTTAAATCAAAGCTAGACAAGATGGACTGTTGATTAGCAAAACTTTTAGTAAATAATTCTGCTTCTTCGCATCTAAACCTTGTATCTTTTACAAAGTATTTAGTTAATTTATTGAGCAAGAGTTCAGAGGTTCTCAGTTTTTCTTCAGAAGTCATTAGTATTTTTATGTTCTTTTGTACAAACTCATGTATAAAAACTGTTCTGCTATTATCTTCTCCATCAATCTGCGCTAAAGATGAGTCTTGAATGTTAGAGGCAAATGCTCCAGCATCAATGTTCCTATGAACTCCCTGTGTATCAGGCAATAACAACAAAGGTATAGCTTGCCCACTTAAAAATGCTGTTTGATAAAGTACAGCTTTACTCTTTGGAGTTAAACGAGCCAATGATAAGCGTAAAGCATTATATAAAGGAATATATAAAGGCTTAAATTCAGGAGATAAAGCAATATATTGCTCAACATCTTGATCACTAATTAGATTACAATAATCTAAAATTGTAGTTCTTGTATCGTGCATATAGTCTCTAGCTATTGCCAGGCCTATTGGCAAATAATTAAAGCTTTCAGCTAAATCTTGATATTTTGTTTGATCTTCTAAACTTATTTCTTCTATTGCCTTATTATTAGTTAGAAATCCTATTGCCTCTTGTGGAGTGAATTTAATCTGCTCTTCCCTTATGTTGTACTCTTCTTCAGCAAAAAATTCTCTTTGTTGAGAGGTAACAATAATTCTAGTTTTATCTAAACCACCAAGAGTATAACTAGCTAAGAATTTATTATTTATAGCATTATCATAAAATAATATCACTTTTTGTATCTGATTATTACTAGCTAACTTTGTTGCTATTTCATTTATTAAACCATTGAATTTAGTATTTCTTTTCCATTCCATACCGATATTATGAGCTAATTCTCTATAACCCTCTTCTATAGTCATTTCTGAAGACGCATCTAACTTCCAAACCAAACTATCAGGATTGTTATCTAAATAACTACGTAAACTACTTTGCGCCAAATATGATTTACCAGAACCAAATATACCAGTTAAGGCCACCTTCCCTAACTCAAGCTTATTTAAGACTAGTTCCACTAAACCAAAACCTCGCTGATAAAGTCTATCAGGTTGATCAAAGTTACATCTACGCTCTATCTGAGCTAATGCTTTATACATTATTTCAAGCTGATCATACTTAACTCTTAACTCTTCTATTTGCAAGTTACCATTTAAAATCTGACTCTGTAACGCTTTAAAAGTATTAGCCACTAAAATAGGATTAATAATTGTTTTATCATCACCTATTTCTCCTATAACAGCATTATCTGTTTGAGCATTTAAGAAATCTTCATTATCTCCTATTGTCGCCGAACTAAGATCACTAAAATCTAAATTAGCTCCTTTCATAGCTACCTCCTCTAGATTTACCCTTTGTAAATTAGCAAAAGTCAAATCAGCACCAATAATTACACTACGACCTAAATTAGCTAACCTAAAATTAGCAAACAGTAATAAGCTCTGAGTAAAATCCGCATTGATATACTTAATACCTGTAAAATCTGCACGAACGAAATCTACTCCAATAAAATTAGAACTCTCTATTCTTTCTATACCAATATTTATTAATGCTGTTCCTATAGGAATATCACGATATACAGTTTGTACTGGAGCTCTATTGTCAAAAGTATATTTTTCAGTAATAATTTGGTTTAAAGATTTTTGTTGATCATCTGATATAATCAGATATTCCTGTATTTCACTAAAACCAATAATTCTTGTCATTGGTTGATAATAACAAAAATTACCTGTTACTTTTTGACTATTTAGAGCTCCTTTTAAAGCCTCATCAACTCGATGCTCTATAAATTCTTTAATATCTTCTGAGTAAGACATTATTCGATTACGATAACCGTATTTATCTGGCTTTATATCCTCTGATTCTTGCAATTTATAAAATTCATATGTTGGTTGTTGGTCGTTATCTCTTACTACTTCATATCTAAGACCAGGTTTTCTAAATATACTATCAATATTCCATTTTATTGGATCTCCTTGATCATCCATTAAAATAGTATCAACCTCCTCACTTTGGCTTATTTTACTAACTGAAACTAAAGCTCCTAACATATCGTTACGATCAAACGATATACCTTCTTGTCCTAAACCCTTCATTATTCGTTTCATTGCATGTTTGGCAACCTTTTCTAGGTCATCTTTTTTTAACGCTGCAATTTGAAACTCAAATATTCTTACTACTTCTAAACTTACTTCCTTAAGTACAGCGTTAATTAAATTGTCCTCAACCTCTAATTTACCCTCATAAGTATTGAGTTGCTTTTGGCGACGATTCACATAACCTAATCTAATTCCTGCTTTTAAAGTATTACCAAAAAACCTATTACCAGGCACTTGATCTAAGCCAGGTAAATCGGCTAGCCAATCAATTGTAGCTATAGCCCTCTGGCACTTTTTACCAATATGGATTTCTCCAATTCCTAACCCTGCATCTAAAACATCAATATTGCTAGTTTTACTAGTTAATAATGCAGTGTATTTCTTTATCTTATCTTTCATAAAGCTTTGAAAATACTCGGCAAATAATGCTTTCTTTTCTTGAATTGCTTCAGTTGTTGGTTGATCATCAGCTAATTGATTAAAAGAATGTTCTGGATTCATGATATTAAATCTCCTGTAACTTTAAACAAATGTTAAAAAATGGATATTTTAAAAAAGCAATAAAAGAAGTGAATTTTACGAAGAAAGGCAATCTAGAATAATATAAGTAGGCTTGAGTGAGTTGTTTTTTTTGCCTACTACCTAAAATATTAAGTATTAAATAATTTTTCTGAAATTTATAATTAGGATGTTTTAGATATTGATTTATAGTTAGATAGCTTAGAAAATTGAATGTATTTGAGGAATATAGTAGATTAAATTTTAATTTTTGAAATATGTAGCAGTTTTTTGAGGAAGGAACATTCTCAGAAGACATTATTCTAGCTCTCCCAGCCTCCATAGCAGCAGAATCTGTTTTGTCCGGAGGAGACTACATTCATTACTATAGCTTATTATGTCACCTTTACTTGTCATAATTTAATATCCATTAAAATATGCTAAGATTTTAGTATTAAATAACCTTAACCATTATGCAAGTTTTTTTTTGAAAAGATAGTATTATTTTTTAGTGTGCATCCGGTAGATATCTTTCAGGAAGTTACCCTTCTCCTCCACTATTTTGGACACTCAATAACCAATTATAGAATTCTATATTTTCTAAGCCTTCATAGTTTTTATTAACTTAATCATATAAAGTTTATTTCAAAAAAAAATACCACAGTTTGTTTCCGATAACTTTTGCATATAAATAAGTTTTATTATTAGTTTCTTTTAGTTATACCATTTGAGATAAAAACGTACTCATAGGAAATATTTGAGGAGATTTTGATTCTCTAAAATCTTGCTCTATATAAGGTAAGTCTCTACTGAGTTGCAATACATGTTCAGCATTAATCTGCTTTTGAAAATGTAATAAGTTTTTATTAAGTGAGCAATTATTAGAGCTTTTAACCTCAATCATTATCCAAGGTTTATTGTTAGCTGTGATTAAAAAGTCTACTTCACGCTTTTCTTTATCTCTTAAAAAGAACAAGTCATATTTTCCGAAACCCGCATCATTCCAAAAATTCACTGCCTTATATAAATGACAGGCAACAAAGTTTTCTATTCTTGCTCCTTTATCTTCAATAACGGACCAATCCATGAGGTACAACTTTGGCTCTTTCAGTAAACTTCTGGAAACATTACTACTCCAAGGCCTTAAGCGAAAGCAATAATAAAAAGACTCTAAAGTGCTTATCCACCTTCTAATAGTGGTATCATTCACTCTTACTTTATTAGATAGGTTTGTATAAGATATCATTTGACCAGTTTGATATTTCAGTAAGTCTGCCAACACTTCTAGTTGAGCAAGTTCCTGGATTTTAGCTAAATCCATTATATCTTCTCTCATCAACTGCTGAAATCTCATATTTTGCCATCTATTATGAAATCTTTTATCTTGTTTAAGAAAACTTTCAGGAAACCCGCCAAATTCTAGTAAACTAGATATTAAGTCATTCTCAACTTCAGAAGGTGATGAAATAACATCTTCTGCATAATATCCTCTTACAATCTCCGCAACAGATAAAGGACAAACTCTATATAGAAAATATCTTCCCATCAAGCTATCTCCTCCCTTCCTATATACGTCAAGTTTGGCGCTCCCCGTTACAATAATATGTGAAGTTAATTTATACTCATCCACAAATCCTTTTAGTAAGGTCTTCCAGTTTTTATATTTATGAAGTTCATCAAATATTATGAATGGCTTAACATTAGGTATTGTAGCTATTGGTAGGTTCTCTACAATTGATTGGTTACCTGATAATATAATTTTTCTACTATCTATGTTATCCCAATTTAGATATTTAGAATATTTCGAGCTCTGAATAGCATTCTGTGCAATAGTGGTTTTTCCTACTTGCCTTGGCCCAGCTAAAAAAGCCATTTGCTCATACTTAACTAAATGTTCTTCTAATAGTCTATCATATATTCTCTTCATGATATTTCCTCTATAAGTAAACGACTACAATACATATAAAAAACGGATTGGTCAAGACTAATTTATCATTTGTCCTGCATTAGTCAGCTTCAAATTCATTTATATAAGTCAAATAATATGTAAATAGCTTGCTAAATAAGTGCTCTCACAGAATAATTCTTAATGCTTATTGATTTTCTTATATGTTGAACCTTAGACAGAGACTCTTCCTAATAATTTATTCATTTTCTGTTTTTTCCTCTTTCTTATCTATATCTATATCGATATCAAACCACGAAGATAAATCTTGGTTCACAATAGTTTTTGCTTTACCACTGCCTTGAATCTTTACCATTAATATCAACGCTTCTAATAACATCCATATGGTCTACTCCACGTAACATAAAAAGTAATTCTGGCCTTTCATCAAAACGCCCCCCAACTCTATAAAGGGTAGCCCCAACATGTTTGCACATGTAAGCTGAATCATAACAAGAGCATTGAAACTTTATTTGATCAGGCAAGGGAAATAACCCATTTTTATGGTCAATCATTGTATCCATTACCTGAGAAGAAATTTTTCCTTGTAATAATTCAATTAATGAACCAATTTCTCCAGAACATTGTTTTATAATTGCTTACCATTTTTGTTGTTCTATCCCTATAATACTGATATCAACTGTATATAATTGATGCGCCATTAACGAAAGCTTGAATCTTTCCTTGACTAATACTTAAATTAATTACTGCCCCATAACGAACATATGATCTTCCTATAGGTAGTCTATTTTTATGATCTCTAAATGATTCAAGATGTTTACTATCCTATAGGATAGTAAATAATGCTGTGTTCTCGCCAAAAGATTGGCGGTGTTTCTATCAAATCTTTTATTTAATTTAATCTTAATTTTACGACTTAAGTGTTTGGCTAGTTTTAGCCCAATAATAAATAGAATAATGCCCAAAATCACATTACTTACTTGAATTGATTGTTTGTCAGCAGTTACAAAAATTTGGTAATTTCATATATTAGAAATCATATTTAAGAAACGATGAACTAATAGAATAAATGGATGATCACTTTGGAATATATTTAATGATATTAAAAAAGAATTTTCTCCATTCAAGAGCTCCACTTCCTAAATCTATAATTAGTAAAAATAGCCCTAAACAGCTCTATAATAATATAATAAAAACCAACTATCTAACGCCTCTTTTTTGAACCCGTTAACTGAAGAAACATTAAAAATAAATTAATAAAGTCTAGATATAATCTCAAAGCTCCACGAATAGCTATCTTAGCAATTGCTTGGTTATTGAACCCCCCTGATTGTTGATATATTCTTTTTAGGTTATTTACGTCATATGCAGTAAGTCCGGTAAATAGCAATACACCAATTACCGAAATAGCGAGTGATATTGCTGAACTTGCAATAAATAGATTAACTATAGCAGCCATTAATATCCCTATAACTCCCATTATCAAAAGTGAACCAAAAGAACTTAAATTCTTTTTGGTTGTATAGCCATAAATACTCATCACCCCAAAGACTGAAGAAACAATAAAGAAAGATCTAGCAATATCCTCACCTGTATAAATTATAAAAATAGGAGTTAAAGAAAGTCCCATTAGCACTGAATATAAAAAAAGCATTATTTGCGCTGTTAGAACAGATATTCTATTAATTTGACTTGATAAGAAAAATACCATAAATAACGGAGCAAGCCCCACTACCCAGCCAATAGGAGAAAGCCTCATACCAGCAGCAGATTTTATATATATCATATTCAAAAACTCTTTTGAATCTCCAGCTAAATACGCAGACAATCCAGTTACTGCTAAAGCTATAGCCATAAGAATAAAAATCTGCAGCATATATATGCGCAACTCTGCATCATAGCTTGGTCTCCTTGCAGCTGTATCATAATTTACACAATTCATATCATTCCTACTATTTTAAAGTTATATAATAAATATTCATAATACTGAGAACATTAATTTATTTTCAATAATAAAAAATTCTGTTTATCTTTGCAAGTATCATAATCTTCTCCATATTTAGCTATCTTATCCTTTTCCAACCTTAAAGGATTTTGATTTTAGCTAAATTAGTTATATTTGCACGAACAGGTATATCTTTAAGTTTTACATTCTAAAAAAAGAACTCTATTGGAACATTTAGTGCTTTTGCTATAAGATAAAGCCTATGGGCTGAGGTTTTATTATCCACTACTTCATATTTTTGTATTTGTTGATAAGTAACACCAACTACATCTCATAAAGTTTTTTTGAGTTATGTCTAAATTTTTTCTTCTCTCTTTGATCTTTTGTCCTATCTTAATATCTATTGTGTTGTTCAAAATTTCTTACCTTTATTAAATATTACATCATATTAAAAATAAACTTAAAAATTCTATCTCAAACACCAAATTATCCTTAAAACACCTGAAGTACTTGTATATTCATGTTGTTATTTCAAAAGTTTAGCTCCTAATAACTAAAAGACTGTTTATTTTCTTACTATATTTTTCTAACCAATGTTTAGCCAAGGCATTTTTAGGGCAAAGCATATTTATTGCCCCCCTAAATCTCCATCTGCTTCCTATTTTAATTTGCCGACATAACTCACATACTACTATATATTCCATCACGTATCTTGGAGCAAAAACTAAACGCCAAGAAAAATATAAATCGTTTATTTCCGAGCAGGTACTCCAATTGCTTTTCCAATGATTATCTCGCTCCTTAATATATATTTTGTTGTATTTTAGCTTTAATTCCTTAGCTACTCTCTGGACATATTTTTTTACTTCAATTTCTAATAAACTTTTTAGATATATAGTAAGAGCAAAAACAATATCTTTAGGGGTATCCAAAAGATACGAGACCAATATCTCACCTGGAATAATTTCAATTGCTTGATCTAATTTTTTTACATTAAGTATTATTTTATGATTCGTAGCAAAAATTGGGATAGATTTAGGAATTATAACTTCATTCTTAAGTTTACTACATTCAACTTCTTCTAGTTTTGCAACACTATTTAGCTTATCACTAATCATTTTTTCTTTTTTAGCTAAAAAACATCTAGGTTCTATGGGTTGTTTAGGTGTTTTCTTTCTACTCTTCATTGTCTTAAGTATCATGTGATGTTGCTTCTATTATTCTCACTCTTTAGGTATTCTAATTTTATGCTCTCATTATTTGCTGTATCAACTAGTTTTAATTTTTTCACTATTAGTTTTTTGTTCTTACTTTTTTCTTTTGTCTTATTTTTCTTGTTTTTTATTTCTCACTTTTTATATTTTGTAGCTTCACTTTCTTAATTCTAAATTCTATTGCTTTTCTTAGTGTTGTCATCTATTTTTTCTTAAATTTTACTATCCTATAGGATAGTAAATCATAACGAATATTATGCTTAACATTATCACTTATGCTAAACGTGATATCAGCATCGTTATCGTTAGATTGTTCTTGTTTGTTTTTTTATCTAATAAACTATCAAGTGAAGCACTTATAGCAAAATGCTTTGGATGATGAATTTTAGAAACATTCGAGTTAGCATTATGTTTTAGAGCATAACTTGCCTGATTAGCCAAATAACGTGATAATGATTGTTGACGACAATCTGCGTCAATAGAAGATAATTTTAAACCTAAATACAATAAGCTTACTATTAAATGAACAGAACTCGTAGTTTTACCAACTACCCCTTTCTCATTTCCAATAACAATAATATAAGTCTGTGTCATAAATATTTTACTTTAGTATTTGAGTGCTTCCGCTGTTGAGTTTTAAAACCTCAAGTACTAGACTCTTCTTAAAGTTTAAAACTCCTAAATCCCTTTTCTCTTAAATATTTTCTTAAGTAATCTATGTTGTTCATTTTATTGCTTTTTCTCATATTCTCATAGAGAATCTATTGAATGCATTAATCTCTTTTACTATAGGCATTATTTGCCCAGTTTCTTTGCTTTTATAAACATACTCAGATAAGAACTCAAGCTCCGATGCTTTATCTTGTGCTTGAACCTCTATGAACCAAGATCTTGGTTTACCGTTATCACCAGGATTCCATTTATAACCCCGTTTCTTAAGAATATCTTTACTGGCAAAAGGTGCATTAATTGACCAAATTATATAAGAACTTTGTAACGAACTATCTAGCAAACTTTTAAAAGCTAATTCTTTTGATACAGGTAATATTTGTGATAATATATGAATGCCAACTAAACAATCTACTTCGGCCCGATGTGCATTATAAAAGAAGCCAAGTTTATATGCTAAATAATCTAGTTTAGCTGTAGAGATGTTCTCCTTATTCCAAGGAATCTGCGCATAGCTACAGCCCCATGGCTTTTCTTGAAATATAGGAAATTGCTTTTCTATAAACTTTCTATCAAAGCTACTATTATGAGCTATTATTAATGAGGCAGGCCTTACAATTTCTTCAATACGATTATTATCTATAATGTGATCCTTAACCATATCATTAGTTATTCCTGTTAATCGAGATACTTCTTCGCTCAGTAATATACCAGGATCCTGAAAACTAGAATAACTATCCAATATCTTATAAATACGACCGTCTAGGCTGTACTCAAATGTAACTAAAGCAAGCTCTATAATTTTATCTTTCTTATAGTCTAAGCCAGTCGTTTCAGTATCGAGGTAAATTCCAAGTAACTTCTTCTCTCCATTGCAAGTATTATATTGCTCTATTTTCTCAAAACGTTTTAGTACTTGATAAGAATTACTTTTCTCTAGAATATTGGCTATTTCTTCTAGGTATAAGTTATTATTCTTTTGATTATTTTCCATAATAATCTAAACTCCTTTTCCTATCATTGTAGAAACAGCCAACATATTACTCACACTTATTAAATTAAATCTAACTATAAAACCTAATAACTTACTTATTAACAGCTTCTTTAAGTTGTTTACCAACAGAGAACCTTACAACCTTTGAAGCAGGAATTGTAATTTCTACACCTGTTCTTGGATTGCGCCCTTTATGCTCAGCTCTAGCACTAACTGAAAAACTACCAAAACCAATAAGTTGAACTGGATCGTCAGATTGTAATGCTGTAGTTACTACCTCAACGTAACCATCTAAAAACTTCTTAATATCTACTTTGGTGGAATTAGTTTTTTCTGCAATTGCCGTTATTAATTCTTCTTTGTTCATATATTTTCCTATTTTTTTATATTAATATTGTTATTAGTTCTTGTTTATTACTAAATTTTTTATTATAAACTGCCGTGATACTATAATATATAAATACTCAACAACTCCAAGCATTAAAGTTTACTTACTCCACAAACATTTACAAGTCTTTTTATTAATTATCATTAATAAACGTAATATTAAATGTCACTATAGCTCCTTTTGAAAGAAAATATTATCAGCCCCCTAGGTTGACTTTATAAACCACTAATTAGATAAATTTAAATGATATCTAGTGTGCTTTAAGCTTCCTTCTTTCCTAAATACTCCATGATCAACAAGGTTTTTTAAATCACGTGAGGCTGTAGCAGTTGTTGTGTTGGTTATTGATATATAATTATTAGCACTCAACCCACCTTTGAAACCATCAATTCCCTCTCTAAACATTCGTAGAAGAACTTTTTCTTGGCGAGAGTTAATTTTACCTTTTAATAGATCAAAAACTTTGGCTTTAGAAATTAAAAAGTCTATACGCCTTTCTGTGTTTTTTTGTGCATCAATGATAATATTTGAAAAATATAGAATCCATTCGGTAATTTTATTTGACCTATTATGTTTAGCTAACTGTGCATAATATTCTTTACGGTTTAATTCAATTGTATAAGCAAGAGCAATTAATGTTGGATGACCTATACTTTGCGCTAAAGAATATTCAGATAAAGCACGAGCAATACGTCCATTTCCATCCTCAAATGGGTGTATACATACAAAGTACCAGTGAGCAATAGAAGCACGAAGAAGAGGTGATAGTTTTTGTTCTCTTTTATCGTAAGCATTAAACCATTTAATAAAATTACTCATCTCACCTGCTAATCTACGTGCTGGTGGTGCTTCATAGTGTATTACACTCTTATATAATGGATCAGAAATAATTTGCATAGGTTCTGGATCAGTTCTATAACGGCCAATCTCTCTTACGTCTATTCGATTATTCATTAACATCCTATGCCAATTACAAAGTGTTTTCTCTGTCAGTAGATTGTTACAGTTTTTATAAAGATCAACCATCATAGTAGCAATACCTTGTTCAGCAGGTGGTATTTTTCTATTGTCCGTTTTAAGTCCGAACTGTTTGCGCACAGAGGATTGAAGACTATCACGATCTAATATCTCTCCTTCAATTTTAGATGTTTTTAAAGCTTCATCACTAACTAACTCAACACGGAGTCGTTCTTCGTCATCTTTATTAATATGCTTTATTGCACCAAGGAGCTTTCCAGAGTTTTTCATAAATTCTAACTCTAAGACCTCTAATGCCTTGCTATCATAACTAAAATGTGGCCAATCTTTTAATTCCCAATTCCATTGCATGATCTATAAACCTCCTACCTATAGATCATAATAACTAATTAATTGATCTATAGCAATATAAACTATAGATCATCCTCATTTAAATCAATACCAAGAGACTTCATTGCAGCAGCCGTTTGGCCAGATAGACTAACGAACAAATCGCTAAGGCCATGACCATCATCGGCTTCTTGATCCGTTGCAAGCTGCTGCAAAAGATCAATATTATTTAAGCTAGGATCATTGTGCCTTTGTTTTGAGACCGTATCCATTATATGTTGGAACAAGGATAATGGATTATTATTTGGATTTGAAGGATACTCCTCGGATACATAATCATTTAAATTAAAGTTTTGTTTAGCGTGATCAAAAATACTAGAATCAAATTGAAAACCATTATTATTGGATTCTTTGTTATTAAGAACATCTAATACAGCCTGAATTTGATCAGCCGCATGTTTAAAGATCTCTTCAAGGTCTTCATTACCTGAGTCTCTTTGCGACTCAGCTAATTTCTGAAAACGCTCTGTATTACTTAATTTAGGATCACTTACTTCAGAATCTGAAAAAACATCTAGAACATCAAACACGTCCGGATAGCTCTCATCAGATTCCTCACTTGGATTACTCTCTAGGATACAATGAGAGTAAAATTGCTCTTTAGCCTCAGTCCATGTTGGCCATTGCTCATAGTCAACTATTATAGTTGGCTCTCCGCTTATAGAATTAAATGATTGGTATATATTCTCAATACTATGCTGCTCCTTGCTATACTGCCAATATCTAAACTCTATTGTTTGCAAAATCTTCTCACCTACAACCCCCAAAGCATTAGGTTCAATAAAGTTGTGGGCGCTGGTTTTAACGCTAACCTGAATAGGTTTAACTATTTGTTTTCCTATAGTATTAAAAAGATTAGGTCCCGATGTAAAAGCAGTAATCATATCTTTATGAGAATCAATTCTATCTTGGCTAAACAAGTTACGCGCAATAGATAGAGTCCCAGGTGAATCAAAACTAATCACCTTCTCTTTTAGTGCTATACCAACTAACTGAGCCAAACCTCCACCTAATGAATGACCAATAATAATTAGTTCCATATTAGTTGAATATTTTTCTTTTACCTTTTGAGAGAACTCAAGAGCCTCTTTATATTGCGGCATTGCTCTATTTGAAATTCCCCATCTGTTAAATACAAAGGATAAATCATCTTCTAAATCTTTAGAAGATTGTCTTACCATCTTTATAATAGATTTTCCATTTAGATTCTCAAAAGGACTATTAGTTCCTCTAAAAGCAATAACTATAGAATTATCTTTTTCAAAGGCCGCTCCAAAGAACCCTTCTGCGCTATCTTTATGTGCTGATGATTCTATAAATCTATATTTTTGATCATAACCTTTGTTAATCCTCTCAACTGGATTTACATAGATTAACTTACTAAGTTCAGCTGCTTCACTATTTTTTATAACCATATTTTTTCCTATTTTATGTTAATTGTTTCAGCGTTATTATTTCTACTATCATGGAATATTTCTTTAACTTTGTTATTTTGAATACATACTAATAATATCCTGCCAGATCCAGAACTTACAGAACATCCACCAAGTTTATACTCTAAACAATATTGTCTTTTCTTATTCTCTGGATACTTTAAGCCGTACGCTGGTTTACCAAGCAGTTCAAATACTTCCTCTTTCTGCATACCGACTTTAAGATAATTATCAATCAAGTCATAATACATTTCACCTCTAACACAACCAGAATAGTGATGAGGTTTCGACCTGTCTTCTCTATGGTTTTCGTCAAACCAAAGAACTTGATCAAACTTATTCATTCTAAGGATTTTATCATCCTTAGAATCATGCCATTTAATATAAATAAATATTAAAAAGTAATACGCTAGAACTAAAATAATCGGAATTGATATTAACGTTATAAAAATACATTTAAATATCTTCTTCATCTTTATCTACCTCCCTACCTTCTGCTACATTAACTAGTGCTACTATATTATCTATTTGAGTATTATCTAAGGTTACATCTCCTTCTTTAGAATCTATTATTTTCTCAACTCTACATTTAGTCTCTTTTAGAACAAAACACGGATTCTTCTCCTGCACGTTTTGTAAACTCATCTTAATATGAGTGATGTCATATCCCCCATATTTAACATATGCTTCTCCAACTTTTAGATTAGCTATTTCTACTGGCAATACTAAACTCCTTGATTGAGTCTGCTTTGAGAAAGAAACTCCATCTTTAATATTACTAGACCCATAAGATTGAGTTTCATGATGCCTTTCTTGTTCTACAACTCCAAGCATTTCTGAGATCTCTCTAGCTGTTGTTGAGTCTTGATAACGGAAAATGAAATGAGTATTGATATTATTCAATATTGTTTTTGCATCATCAAACCCATAAATACTTCGAAGTTGTGGGATATCTTGAATTCCCAGCATAATTGAGCAGCCATTCTCTCTTCCTAAGGTTAATCCTTTTTTCAAAGCAGATAACTTATTTAATACAGGTACCTCATCGGCAATAAACCATATCCTTCTTTTCTTATCTTCTTCTAAACTTAAAGCAGCATTTAAAGCTGTATCAATTGCTGCGCTCATGAGAGTTCTAATAGAATCAATTTGGTCTGCTCTAGCTGTTATAAACATCCAAGAGTCTTGATTATTATCATTTATAATCCAGTCTCTAAATGAAAAACGCTTTTCTACTGCCCCTATAGAATTTCTTAAGTAAAGTAATGGTGCAACACTGGCTACTAAATTCATTAAAATTGAAAAAGTTGTTTTTTCTGATGACTTACTAACTAATTTTGCTGCCCTTGTATCTCCAAAGAATTCTTCAAGACTGGCTAAGTCCATTTTCTCTATAATTTTAAATAATTCCGTTGTGTTGGTTTTTCCTATAATTGACAGCTTCTTTAAAGCTTCTACTAACACTATTCTACTGCTCTTATCCCAGACATCGTCATGATTATTCTTATTCTCTGGTATTATACTATGTGCAAATGACTCATAATGAGTCTCAGTTTGAAAATCTGACCAAATGTCCCAATCTACACTCCTTTCATCAAATGGGTTAAATATAATATCTATTTCAGGGTTATAGTATTTAGCAACATACTTGCCCTTAATATCGATAATGACTGCCTTATTCTTACGCCTTCTAATTTGAGGCATAATAATATCAAACAGATTTGTCTTGCCACAGCCAGTTGTGCCAGTAACTAAAATATGTCTATTCTCAGCATCTTTTAACAGAGGAAGGCCACCTATTACAATGTCAGAGGCGTTGCCTTCTTTTCTGATTTGTTTGGCTAAGACTTCAGGCTTAACTAGCTTTATACCTTTAGTAATATCTGTTTTCTTTTGATTAAAACCATAATAAAACCAAATAGCAAAAATACTCACGAAAGAACCAAGCAAAACTATAAAACTATGCTCAAACATTATTGAAACTAAATCCTTTGTATTATTATATGATCTAATATAAGCCCTACTTCTAATTACATCTCTACTTTTTACTTCCATTTCTCTGTTGTTAATAAGTACCTTCTGAGTTATGTCTAATTTTGGCATAAGGTTATTTACACTCACTAAGCAATTAGCCTTGATATAGGCAATAGTATATTGCTTATCTTTCTCTGTGAGATCCTCACTCACTTGATAACAAAAGAATAATACGGAAATAACTAAACTAATTAGAAAGGCAAAGTTTAATATCTGATGAAACATCCGTAATTGATGAATCTGTAGTTGTCCGCCTCTAGTAATATTTTTTAGGAAACTCATATTAGTTACTGCTCCTTCAGCCAAGCCAAGGCTATTTTCTTAGAATATTGTTTATAGAATTTAGGTTCATATGAATGGTAATGTCTTATAGCTGCTTGCCAAGATCCGTGGTCTTTATACAACCCTGAAATTAAAGAAGCCGCATAATGCACATTCCAAGTAACATCAAGCATTTCTTCAGGGGAAGTAAAGTTTTTATCGTGCCAACGATAATTAATCTGCATACAACCAACATCAAAATTAGTTTTGCCAATCTCTATTAAATAACTAATCCTATTAAGAACCTCCTCCTTAGTTTTAAACCTATGTGTTTTTAAACCATCATTAAGAACAAAAGGATTATATTCAGACTCAATCTTACTTACTGCCTTAAGTAGCCCTGTAGGGATGTTATATAGCTTTTCGTATTTATCTATTGCTGCTAAGCATTCCTCATTAGCAAAACCCGTCGGACTATATAAAAAACATACTAAAATAGTAAAAAACATAGATACTTTTTTGTGTGTTTGTGCTATTATATGCCTATAAACTAAAGCTAAGAATATGGTGATTTTTATGTTAAGTCCGCTAAGTAATGATCGTAAATCTGTTTTAAAATCAGCAGCCACAGGAAGTGGTATAATTCTTCTTTTATCCTGTGCAGCATTATTAGAAGAACTTTGGTTTTTTTGTATTCTAGGAGTAATAGTAGTATATTGGTTTGTCCCTTCTTGGTTCAACTTGAATCGCCAGTTAACAATAAAAAAAATAAAATCATTTACCCCAGAAGGATTAGAAATAAAACAACAAAGAGCTTTGTACCAATATTTCAATGCGGATGGCAAAGAGGTTACCCCCTGCTCTACCAGAGAGAAATTAATATGTTTAGTGATCTCTATAGTCATTACTTTTATCCTCATTGCATACCCACCTTTAAGTTATATAGCACGTAGATTCCCAGACCATGCTTCTCTTTATTTTGTTTTATATGCGTTTATGTTTTCTTCGGCAACTTATCTACTAAGGCATATTCTTTATTTCTATAAAGACCTACCTATAGACATATCAGACTTCTCTAAAAACAACTCTTCTGCTGGTTACCCAACCCATTCATCAAGCTCTAGTACTCACTCTACCTCACTTGATCATTTTACTAGTGGTAGACACTCCTATTTACCTTACAATACTAATAATCGTCGGAAATATTAATATTACAAAACCTCTTAATCTTTGAATTTTTCATTCATATCTTTATTTACACCAAACTTCTCGCTCATAAAGCCTTTTTTCCCTTCAGACCTATTAACCTCGTCTTGTCTAACATTCCCTGATTCTAAAATTCTGTCCTCTGCTATACCAATATTTGCAACGTTATTCATAGATTCTTGTTGATATTCTATTTCTGCTTGTTTGTTTATCTTGGCATCATCTCCCATTACCTCTTTTCCTTTAGATTTTACATTATTATAACCTTCTTTTAGATCTACATCAGGAATGTTATCTTTCACCAATTTATCAAAGTTAGAATTATAATTTAACATTCTCTGAGTAGGTAAATGCTTGCTGATATATTCTTGGTCCAGAGCCTCATATTGAGGCCCTTTATCCCTAATTATCCTGGCCGCACTAACTTTACCAATTTTAAATCCATCTTGATCTCTTTTATTCGCAAAATAATCTAGCCTCTCTGGATAAGTATCCCTATTTTCAGTATAGCTAGTACCTCGTATGTTCTCTTGAGAGCTTTGATGTCTATCTATCTCTTCATGGCGCGCAGAAATAGATCTTCTTAGTTCTGTCATCTCGTCATACGTACCTATGAGCGAATCTCCTAATGACTTCTCTTCGTGTTGTGTTTCTCCATAAGACATAGATTTGGCAGCTCTAGCAATATGTTCAGCTTGTTCACTCACATTCATATTAGTTCCTGATCCTTTATTTTCACTTAAAGACTGATCATTAATATGATTAAGGCTTCCATTATAACTTAAATCACCTCCTAGAGAGGCGCTTACTTTTCCTCCTGGAATCTTACTTAATAGCCCTGATGGAACACTTTCTTCACTATTACCACCACTACCCATTGAGGCTTCTGCTCCAAGCTTTACTCCAAATCCCTTAGAGGTGGATTGATTATGAGAATATCCATGATGCATTTGAATTTGCTTCTGCTCCTCTATTGCATCATGCAGTACTTTTCCTGAAGCTGTGGTTTTGTCATAATTATAATTTACCCCACTTAATTCACCAGCCGCCATTCTTTGTACATACTCAGCTGACTCTTTAATTCCTTTTTGTTCTAATTTTGAATAATTTACTTCTTTTGTTTTCAAGTCAGCAATTTCTTTACTTAAAGATTGATGATCTTGGGTACTATTACTCTTCGACATATGCATTGAATCTGCACCTACAGACTCTGTTATACCAGGACCTGAATGTAATATTTCCACTCCACTAGCTGTGCGTTTAACTAACATTCCATCAGAGAGTTGATGCTCTTGATGCCCTGATCTAAATGAAGTATTCATATCAGTTTTAAAGCCTGAATTATTATGCCATTGCCCATTTGACATTGAAACATTGTCTAAGCTTCTATTGCCTGAAGTAACTTCACTACTTGCTGCCATAACAGCGCCTTGACTACTACCCATAACTTGGTTAGCTAAGTGAACAAACTGTCCAGCACCACCTTTGAGCAAATTATATGACAAGTAAGGCAATACCATCATCATCCCACTTGCAACCACAGAGATGTTATTATTATGACTAATAATCTGCGAAGCGTTATTCATAGTAATTGTACTAAAATCACCACCAAATGTTTTAGCTGAAACATTTGTTAGTAAATTGAGTACTGCAAATAACGGTGGCCAAGTCTCTATCCAAATGAGTAAACCAAAATAATTCCCTAAAGTTCTAAACCCATTAGGCAGAACCAACATTCCAATAATTAGAATAAACGACGCATATATTAATGCGGCAAACACCGCGTGTAATGTTGGAAGAATTTCTCTAGCTAACTGCCCTGATATTAGCCATGATTCTTGCTGTTGTTGCTTTGCTTTAACCGCTCCATAACTCATAGGAATATCTGCCATGGCATTAATCATCATGATTTGCTTTAAGGTAAATGTAGCATTGCTATTCTTACTATATAGCTGGGTTACTGCTGCAATATTACTTTCAAATGCTTTACTTAAAGTTTGTGTATGGCTATTTTCCATTGACTGAGTCGCCTTAGCTCCATATCTACCAAAAATACTGCTTCCATATCTATCTGCTAATTTATCAATGTCTGTTTTCCAGTAATCCTCGAGTAGCTTTACTCCATCTCTACATGTAACTAGTTTTCTTCCATCTTCTTTATTTTTTCCACGATAATTAAACATTCGAATGCTCGAAGCGTTTTTAGATACTAATCCCCAAATATTCGTTGAATCTCTTAAATCACTTGCACTATATTTACTCCCTACCATAACGTCATAGATTATACAATTATCTATAAATCCTTCTATATTCTCCCTAAAAACAGCATCTTGTATTTTAAAGTTTCTTGCTTGACTGATTAATGATGCACCAAAGTTCTGGCCATATTTAGTATAAGCTAAATGATCACCAATATCAGAAAATGCCTGATCAAAACTTTCTGTAATTGAATAGCCAATCCCACTAAATACAGAGGCAGGCAGAACTAAACCAATTGGTAGATCATCTATCTTTTTCCTAGTTTTATAAACCACATCAGTTACTACTAAACTTGCCGTAGGAGTAATAAAGAGTGAGGTAATTAGCGCATATTTTGCTACCCAACTTAACTTCGGAGTAAAGATATTTTGAATAGCTCCCTGGAAAGCCGCCCACGTCATACCTACAAAGGTCATCATATATATAAAGTCTTTACTTATATCGCTATTATAAATCCTTGCAATACCACTTAAGACTTTAAATAAAGCTTCGCCTCCACCGTAACTATAAATAATATTATCCATAACCAGTCTCTCCTACTCTTCTTGCCTAATTATTGCGATATTCTGCAAAAGTTGTTTTAACCATCTGTTGAACCTGTAAGAATCTTTGCTTAACTGATAACAGGGTGTTCATACGCTCAAAGGCCCCTTGCCTTTCTGAAATTAAATAGCCTTTAATGTAACGAATCTCTTCTTTAAAACTTTTAATATTTTCGCTATCCATTTGACTATATTCTAAACTAGCCAAAGCTTTATACACCTCATCTAACATCGAATCTAAGTAACTAATTAAATAATCAAAAGCCACCAGCTCAGCATATTCTTCAGTCGCCAAAGAAATCCCGTTACCTTTTAAAGCTGTTTCTAAACTTATAATACTAATAATTGGTACCGATGAAGTCTGAACTAAGTGTTTTTCATCATCAGTAAGAGTAACCGAATTCCCAACGGTTTCTTTCATTAATTTATCTGCAATACTAGAGATAATCTTCTTAGTCTGAACTAAATATGACTGCTCCCTAGTCATTGGTTGTTGTTTTGTTTTTAAATTAATACATTTATTATCGTCGTTGTTTTTACATTCATAAACAGTAATATTATCGTTGTCTGCACCATAAAGCTTAGCCTCCAATAACTTAGAGTCCTTAATAAGAGAGTTTCTATGCATAATGATAATTCCCCCTCCACCATCATCATTGGGCTTAGAAATTAAAGTGCCGCTAAGACTCATTAAATCTTCTATTATTTCCTGACTCATATTAGGATTCATTTTTCTTAAGGCATGCCACACTAAATTAAATTCTGTACCCAATATACCTTTATATTCATTTCTATTAGCTGTAGCTTTATCAGTAGAAGAACATGAGGACCTAGAACTAAAGTAATTGCCAACCATGTTATCTCCCATACCCTTAGCATTACAGGCTAACTCCTGAGAAGCAGCAGTTTTAGGAAAAGCTCCAGATGCTATTAAAGCACCCATCTGACATGAATTTATATTTTGAGAATTTAAGAATCTTGCCATAGACTCTAATTGTGATAACACATCAGCTACTTGAGGGGAAATAGTCTTAACAGTTAGCATAGCACCATAGGAAACTGCAGAACTTCCTATATTCTTCATTAGTTTTTCTAGATTTGAGCTATTAATATAACCTAAACCCCCCGTATGTAGATCAATACCTCCACAACCCATCTTCAAAGAAGGTAGCTGAACGTTTATTAAATTTTCATCTGAAACACTATTGCGTGTATGTATACTTCCACCAGTCATATACCCACCCAATTGGTCATCTATAACTCCTGGACGATTAGTGTTAGACATCACCCCAAGCTTAGATAATGAATTCTCTAGTAATCCACCTGTACTAGCATAAACTGGCGTGCCCAATTGTAATACCAGAGTCATCAGGAAATAAATTATATTTATATAACTTCTCATTCTACCTCCATTGCTAACTTAACTATATGTGCATAAACATGTAGGATATTTAGTTTAAAATCTGACTCGGGCATAAAGCCACGTGATACCGGAAGATAAATATCATTCTTACTGTTATAGGCAATAATTGTTGGATAGGTAGTTATGTTAAGCTTGGCCGATAAACCATTATCAATCCTAGTTGGGAAGTCACTATGCTTTGCACCGTCACTGCTAATGGCCTCAATCTCAAAACCATAGTTGTTCCTAATGTTTTCTAGAACAGGATAAAATTCATGGCAATAAGGACAATCCTGTTTGAAGAAATATAAAAGCTGAAACTCTTGTGCAAATTCTTTAATTTTCAAATCATTTGCTTTATTTTGCTCTATCTCTTTAGCCCTAATTGCTTGACTGTGAATTGGATTCTCTATTCGCGAGTCTAAATACGGATATTTAATTAATGCAGACTGCATTGCCTCACCAGCTTTAGTACCGTTATTAAACATTAGGCGTTGATAATCTAAGAATGCACGAGCGTTTTCTACTGTAGGCTCTAAAGTAAATCTCGCTTGTCTAACCTGCAGCTCTTTTTGAACTGATTCTAAAGTATCAAGCACTTGCCTAGAGTCCACCTCACTTAAAGACTTTTCTGATTTCTTAGTTTTATTAGGCTCTTCTTTCTCTTCACAATTAATGCATTCTCTATAATACCAACCTCTTTCTCGATCATTATAGAATCTATTTCCTGCAAGAGCAGAATTAGCTTCTAATAAAAGTAATACCACACTTAAGACTAATGTGTTGAGAAGTCTCTGATACATAATCACCTCCCCTCACCTTTTATATCTTGAAATACTTTTTCATTTATGCCTTCCATAGCACCATTAGAAAATGAATTAGTACCAGTATTATGAGATCCGCTTGGGAACGATCTCTTAACTAAGGCCTCGTTATCTTCAGCGCTATAACTTCTCATCATCGGCTGAACTTCAGCATCAAAGAATTCCTGAAAGTCTATTAAACTAAAATCAAGGCTCTCTATTTGTTCAAGAGTTAAACCACCACATTGTGGGTGCTCTGCACTACCAAAGCCTTTACCTAATTGATCTCTTGCTCCAAGTCTGATGAGCTTTGATAGAATGGTAGGAAAACAACAAAAGGTTCTACTCTCTCTAAGGCATTTCCCCGTTATTTTAGTGATATCATTACTTTTACTTGCACAATAATAACCAAGATCTTCACATTTATTAGCACGTCTCTCGCTAGCCAAATTCCTTTGATCCTCTGAACAGCTAGCAAAACCTGTTTTCTTCAAGAAGCCTGAATCATCACAGCAATTACTATGAACAGCTGTTTTATCGTGACATTTTCTTGGAGTGGATCCAAAAACATCAAATTTAAGGTTATTCTCATCAACTAAACCTTTTCGGATATTAGAAAGCATCTCTAGCTGTGCAATGCTAGAGGCTATCTCATTATTAGCTTTCTCATATTCTTTAAAAGCTGAACTACACTTCCCATCTAAACAAAATGCATTACATAATACATTTCTGATCGCATTCTTGTTATCTGGGTCCATAACAATTCTGCCTCTATTTATATATTCAGTCTTAGTAGTCTGCTTAGAAAACACTTTTCTTATATTAACACAGTGGCTTTTATCTCCTACTTTAATTACGTTAAGACAAATATCTTTGAGAAAACTAAAATCATCTTGCTGAATATTAGGGCAGTTATTTTTACTCGGACCATTATTGCAGTTCTTGATGTATTCATATTTCCAACAATCTCTCTCTACCACCATCCCATCAATAATCCTCTCTTCCTTCCCCTCTAGACAGTGGCCTCTTTCATCTACACAAATATCATCAGCACTCACCTCCTGTGGTATAAACTCTGTAAGCATCTCAGCATATACTTCTTCTCCTTCAGCATAATCTCTTGCAGAAGCTGCTATGACAAAATTCATAAAGCACAGTAATATTAAAATAGTTCTAACGAAATTATTCACAGCTCTCTACCCATGTTTCTTGCCAAGCATTATCCTTACAATATTGCTGCTTAGCATCAATTTTTAACCAAGCCTCTCCTGATCCTGAAACTACTATTTTTATTTGGATAATATTCTCTCCCTCCTTTAAGTAAGGCTTTAAATCTATATTTACTTTTGGTACATTTTCTTCACTGTTCCAATGAGTACTTAATTCACAAGGAGTATATTCCCGGCCATTATAAACTTTATTTTCTCCATTTTCTTGCTGTACTGTTACATAATCTCCCCCTTTAGGACCCACATAGACAATATGGCCATTTAATTTTACCTCTATATAGTCATCAAATTTGATATGAACTAACTTAAAAACTGAAACTAAATCTAGTTTAGCTATACGGAAACTTCCTGTTTCCTCAAATGTAGCACAGGTTCCTTTATAATATCCCAAAGCATCAATACCAACAGTTAACGCTCCTCCTTCAGATGCTTTATAACCCATCCCTCCAGAGAATGAGCCTTTTGCTATCCCTCCATAATTGGCTTCTCCAATTTTGGGACAGCTAAGAGATAAAGTCCTAGTACAACTAAATTTTGTTTTGGGCTGCTCACATATCCTTAATTCTTCTATTATGTCTGTGAAACTCTCAATATTATCTTGTTTTACAAACCCTTGGTTCTCATTTTCCTCTGGGCAACCTTGAGATTTAATTAAGTCCATTTGACTAATAGGGTCCTGCATATATAAATCAGCGTCTGTAAACATCTTGAGCTCACCGTAGTTCTCACAGCCCTTGCAATTATCTCCAGTCACTTTTTTAATATCAGTAACCTCTATCATTGTTGCCATAATTCCATCGGGATCTTTCTGGCTATATTCATCACGAAGCTTAGCTCCCTTTTTCTTTAAATCATCCGCAGAAGAAGCATTGAGTTCTTGAGCTATCTCATTCTTTTTAATTTCTGAAAACTCGGGTATTTCTTCCGTGCTCTTTTCCTCCTGAGCAAGGTTTTTAGAATTCTCATGTCTTGCTCTAATGACTTCTGATAAGGGTATTGAATCATCAAAATCTGCTGCGGCAAAAGCAACTGAATTAAATAGTCCTAAAATCAATAAACAAATAATTAATCCGATTCTATTTAGAGTCACCATGTGCCTCCAATAAATCTTGCGCTTCCTTAGACAAATCACCTTGTGCTGCAAATTTCTCTAAAGCATATTTAGGAGTTATACTACCTATTATTTTGTCATAATAGGCTCTACAAGTAATTCCTACTGGACATTCTTCACGTCTAGCTAAAACATAACTTGGCACTTGAACAACCTGGAATTCTTTAAATAAAGTTGGATCTATAATGATTGCAGCCTCTTCTCCCTCTTTAGCTAGAGCTTGAATATGTTCACCCGTCTTCTTAAAACTATTATTCTCAATACCTCTCAAGACTATTACTCCATTATAAGTCTTGGCATAATCCATCATTTGTCTTAAATGATCGTCACTTAAAGAAAATGAAGCAAACATATAGAAATTTACTTCTTCCCCTTTCTTAAACATATTATTAAAATCTGTTTGCTGATTGTTATTAGAAGAAGCATCTGCTTTTATTACTAAGCCACAACAAAGCAACATACTCAATACAAGTGCACCTAAACTTTTAAGTTTTAAATGTTTAGTTATAGAAGACAGCAATTTTTCTTCCTCCATACTAAATAACCAAAATCTTCGCCTTTATAAGAAAACTCTTTACCTGAGTTATATAAGGCATCACTCATTCCTAGTGTATTGCAGGTGAGCGGTCCTTTAGTTGCAGCAATTGGATAAGTCATTTGCAAACGGTATTGGCTCTTAATTATCTTTGGCGCTAATTTATTACTGCAAAGTTCACCATTTAGACTGCCGTCACTAGTAGAAGTCTTGCCAGATAAGCCTATTCTATGTAATTTAGCTAAGGCTCTAGTTGCAAGTAAACTAGAAGCTTGTACTCCTCCAACATGCGAAGCAACATTCCCAGAAAATGGATAGATACTGCCTAAACATCCAGCACACCAAAATAATCGGTCTTGAGGAAGATGAGTAGTAGCAGAAATACAATCTGCGCTACATGCCATCTGTGCTACTGGATTAGCAAATAAATAAACCTCTGGATTTAAAAAATTAGCATCATTTTTATAGGTAGGATCAAATTCACTCATATAAGCTAAATCAATAGTATCACCCTTCGTTACACAACCAAGATCGGTAATAAGCTTAAGCCAACCAATCACCGGATAAACATATAAATGGGTATGATAAAATGAATGCTGGTTATTCTCAGTACCATCATAAGATTTATTATGTCCTCCTTGATAGCGATCATATCCTAAACTAACACCACCCATATTAACTAAACACATAGGTTTTCTAGTAACATCAATTAAGCGAACTGGCTCCCAAAAGCCTATAGTAATTCCAATACGTGGAATACCGCTCTTTGTGCATCCACAAATAATATTACTTGGATTTTTAGTATCATGACGATTAGAACCAGATTTAATTTTAGAACCTCCAATAGAAATAGGAAAAATACAGCTCCAGCAAATATCGGTGATTGGATTTATAAATTTGCCAACACATGCACTTGTCTGAGCAAAAGAAGCTTGGCTAACAAATAAAATAATGATGAATAAGCCAAGTTGTCTTCTCACCTCTAGACCTCCTCTCTTTCACTATTCTTTACTTCTTTCCCTTCTTCATCTAAAGCTATTTCTTCAATAAGAATCAGAGACTCATTTGGAGATTGTCTAATTACACTTGGAACTTTAGTTATATTTAATCTTTTGCTAATCTCTCCCTTCTGATCAAAGAATAAGAAACTACCATCTTCCTGAGCTCCAGGAGCTCCATTTACTAAAATGATCTTCTTTATTTTATTATTTAATGTATTTGGCTCATGATAATTTCTAGAAAACTCTACTTGAGCCCCATCATCACCATCAATTAATATCCATATTTCCTCGAATTTTTTCTTTTCTAGAGGATTAACCCTCATCCCGCTTGGATAAAGCAGTCGATTATTATGATCATAGATATTTTCTTCAACTACAAAGCCTGGATCAAATAACCTTGCTCTATAATCCAAAGCTTTACTAATATTCTCAACCGCTCTTGGTCTTTTTATGCTTGCCACTATTTTATCCTTAATTAGTTCTTGATGGCTTCTTAGTTTATCTTCGCCTAAAGCCTCTAATTGTTTAACAATATGATCCTCAAAACCTTCTTCAGCTATTTTTGTAGATTCTCCCCAAACACCAAAATCCTCTGCTTTTACTTCAAGACTCATAAGAAAGTTTATTAGTAAACCCACTAAAATAATGCCAAAAACGCCAAATGGGAGTGCTATACAGGACCACTTCATTTAATCCCCGTTAATATTTTATTTGTAATTTGTTTAGTAATATTCTCAGCCCCTGCTATTACTTTATGAGAACTAATTACAATGGCATTATTTTTTAGTGAATAATCTTCTAAAATAAGATCAAATTGAGCCTTTGCCTTAGATAATTTCTCATCAATCTGACTCTCACCTACGCGCTTAGCTTCTATTTCTTTATTTAAACTTTGATTAACTACAGAAATAACTTGCTCTACATCTACATAGACATATTTTGTTCTCTCAGGCTTTACGACGTTTAAAACAACCATCAAATACATAAAGAATATTCCTATCGATAACCCACAGCCAAAAATAGCTGTTTCTTTTTTCCATCTTACGAACCAATCCTTATTATTATTTTCCGTAGACATTTTCTGCAATCTCCCCTATTGCCTGATGAACACTTAGACCTTCCTTAACGAGCTTCTGAACCCCTGCAAATTCTTTAGGTGAAGTTGAATATAAAATCTTTGAATACGGATCAAGAATAAGTCTGCCAACCACATAGCCGCTTGAAGAAGAAATTAAACATTCCGAATATTTGCCTGGCACAACATTTAATGATTTTATTAACCCTATCTGTCCTTCATCTAAAGACATTCTTTTAGATTCTTTTAACAGATCGATAGACTCTTTCTTTTGCTTTAACATAAATAACCAACCTGAATTCTCTAAAATAGATTTAGCCGTATCATTTACATAGAAATCATTTACTGATTGCGTACCTAAAATCAAACTGCCCCAATATTTTCTAATAGTTCTAGCTAGAGATGCTAAAAGCTCTGGGAATAACTCAAGAGCAAACCAAGCTTCATCAAACAAAATAACAAAACGCTGTTGTCTATTACCTGAAAACACCTGAGTCATTATTTGAGCAGATAACATCTGCATTATCACAGATAATAAGTCTTTTCTTTCTCTTAAATCTTCGAATTCAATAACAGTCAGGCGATTTTTAAAATCAACATTAGATTTGCCATTAAAGAATCTTCCATAGCTACCTTGGTCTGAATACTGAAATAACATAGTTGCTAAATCTCTTGATATTTCAGTGCCCTCTGCTTGAAGAGTTTTTGCAATATCAGTAATCGTTGTCTTATTCTTCTTAAGCATCCAGGTCTCCTGTAATACTCTAGCTAGAATAGAATCTTCGATATCTGTTGTACCTCGTTTAGGCGCTACCATCTTAGATAAAATAGGTAGAATTAAACTTAAGAAATCACCTTGAGCCTCACTGGAGTTTAAAATCGCTCTATCAAATGGATTAAGACAGATCTTGCTATCCATCTTAAACTCAATAAAGTCTCCACCGCATAAATTACAGAGCTTTTCATAGCTTCTTCCTATGTCTAATACAAATACCTTAGTGTCATTAGCCAAGAAGTTAGATACCATATCTTGTAATAATACAGATTTTCCACTTCCAGATTGACCTATTACATTAACGTTATAATTTGACTCTCCAACGAATGGATCAATCGTAAATGCCTGACCTCTTCTTCCCGCAAGTAGCAGTCCTTCGTTAGAATTACCTTTCCATTCTCCATGAATTGGTAAAAAAGCTAGTGGAGTAGTACTTAATGTAGTTTGAGCTAAACCATGCTTCTTAAAAAGATTAAAGATTCCACTGCTTGGCCCAAAAGGTAAACATGATAAAAATCCTGGTAGCATAAAGCCGTCTAATGGTCTTAACTTAAATCCATTGGTTACATAAACAGAGGTGAGATACTGCTCAGCCCTTGTAAAATCATCTACTTTCTCAGTCAATAAAATAGAAAACGAGGTAGATAATAGCTTTTTACCATTATTTATTAAATCTAATGCTTCACTCCATTCTCTAACCTCCTTTTTTATGAGATTATCAAATTTTACAAAATATGAATCTGCCTGCTTAACAACCGCTCCACCCTTATCCTTTAGAACTTCCTGCTTTTTATTAGATATGTCGTTACTAATTGTATAGCTTAAGATAAGCTTACCTGGAATCTGCAAATTATCTCTTAAAGCATCTCCCAACAAGTTAATCATTAGATCAAGACTGAACTTTTTAGGAGTTTGCTCAAAACAATAGCTTTTACTTAGATATCCCCGACCCTGCTTTTGAGATCCGTGCTTGATTTTATAGCCATCAAACATAATTGGACTTGCTTTACTTATTTGTTGGTTTAAGTTTTCATACTCATTGTATACTCCAACCTTTGCTTTAGGAGCTATAATATCCCCAGTTACTTTTAAAAAGTCGTATACATCCATTCTTCTTAAAGCTAAACCACATGAACAAAATAATGCTTCTAACTGACTGCGAAAATCATTTAATTCCTTAATTCCAGCTTTTGAATATTTTATCTTTTGAGAAAAACTAACTATAATCTTATAGTTCTTGATTCTGTATGCTCCCTCTCCTCCTTCAGTCAAACTTTTTAAGTATTTTACTCTCTTAGATGCTATATTCTTAAGCAGCGGATCCGCATCTTTATACTGCTCCATCCAAGGGTATGTAATGTTATTGATGTCACTACTAGCCACCATCATAAACTGCAGAAAACTATTCTCAGGCAAAAACTCATCAAATAATAAAGATAATTGCTTTAAAAGAGCCTCAGTTACCCCAACAATTGGATTTAACTCTAAAAGAAACCCTACATCTGATCCCTTATTTATAAAAAAAATTATTGTCCTTATCATAAAATAAATATGGAAGTAATTCACTCTTCGAATTAGGATTCTGGCAGTGATTTAGTATTTGTTTAATATAGCTAGTAGCACTCATAAGCTTTCTCTCTTATCTACTACCCACTGAGCGGGCTCAATCACTGTGTAAATATATTGTTCTCCATGGAAATTATTAGTCTCATCAAAATAGCTATTAAACCAAATACGCATAACCTTATCTGTGCTTCTATAAATCAAAGGATTAGACAATTGTTCTTTTGTGTTTATATTCTCCTGCACTAAAATTGAATTGCTATTGGCATAAGAGGTTGTGTCGTTATCGGATTGTTTGTGTTTCTGACAACTCTTGCAAACTGGTTCTTGCGTTAAGGCTTTAGAAGAGTCTTTATCTTTAGCAAAACTATTATCTTTAATAGATTCATGTACTCCAATCATTGATCCACAGCCCATTCCCTGTCCATTTGAACAATCAAATGATGGCTTATGCACATTACATCCACTTATGGTAAGCATACTGACACTTAAACATAATATTCTTAAACCAATACTAAACATATTGCTTCTTAATATTCTTTCCTTTTTCATTTGTCTGTCCCTCAATTTGATATCCATAACCTGACCTTTAACTCTATTTTATTTCCATGCTATTTATTAAATTGTGCTCACTCTCATTTGCTGCACGCTTTAACTCGATATCTTTTCTTTTAGAAGCATTCTTCTTTAAAGCTGATGTACCAATATAAGCGCCTTTAAGAACAGCAACAGTTACTGATCTTCCTCGATCAATTTCTATAACAGGCTGTATTCTTTCTGCATGAGCAATGTAATAATCAGATAACTTATCTAGACTGCTACTTGTTCCTTGAAGAAGGTTGTTTTGTACTCTATCTGAGTCACTCATTGCAGTAGTAGCTCCAGTTCCTATAGTAAATGGATTGTAGCTTGCGCTATCTTTAACCCCTACTCCAGCTATTCCACTCATAATTCCAAAAATAGAGGCATTAGCTAAATATTTTTGATCTATGCTAACTATAGTACCTTTTATACCAGCATAACCATCTCCTCCAACAACCATCCCTACCAAATCAGTTTCTATAGATTCACCACTTTCAATTTCAATACATGAAAGTTTGGAAGTGCGTATCTTTACTGTTTCACTAGATAGATCGCCATAAGCGTCTGCAACAATCACACAGTCTTTTAAGTTATTTCTAAAATTATTAGGCAGAATGCCGTAATCAATTAATTGGATTAATATTTCATCCGGATTGCTCATACTTTGTACTGAAGTTGAAGCTCTTAAACCATTTAAAGTGGCAGCTTCAATCATTGTTCCTGCTGGTATATAATTATCTGCCGTTTTTAGCGGCACATATTCTTTATCATTCTTGCTATCTTTTAAGTTAACCACATGACGGGTAATTCTTGGTATTCTCTCAACTGCTGCTCCTATGCTTAAATCGTTATTATCATTGTTCCTAACATCTAGTTCCGCTTGAATAAAATTTAACTTCTCTTTTAAATACCTGATTTCTTGAGCTTCTTTTTTGTCATTTTCTGTTACTTTGTGATTTATTTCTTTTTGAATGGTCTCTATTTTAGCCTTTAAATTCTTATCTAGATCGCTTTGCTGATCCTCAAGATTCTTTCTCCACATCTTATCTGTATCTGCAGCCATGCTTCCAGCGTCTAGATCCATAGTTTGACTGGTTGATATTGGGTTTTCTTTAGATTTTTTGCTTTTAAATGCATTCATACCCACGGCAATAATACAAATACCTACTAAGCCTATAATCCCTAGTTTCTTTACTGTTGCCTTATAGATCTTTCTACTATCAAAACCTTCCTCTTGACTATCTTCGTCAACGCTAGTTGTATTATCTAAATCTGCTGATTCGCTTAAGTCGTCTGCGTTTGAATTTTGCTCATTATTCTCCATCTTTACCTACCAAATAAATTATACTGCTCTCTTTGGGATCAAGTTGATTATTAGTTAGTGCGACTGCATTGGTGAATCTCATGCAATTACCGAAATCCTGCTCTTTAAAGTAAATAGATGATTTGTTTTTATTGATTACTTCAGCTTTAATAACTAGCATTTGCTTTGCAAAACTATATTGGCTAGCCTTTACTAACATTATGGCTTTTAAGTTTTTATTATGGTTAAGGCAGCTTAAACTAGGTAGATCTGTTGATTTAAGCTTATTACCATTAACTAACTTAATTGCCTCTATAACCTTCTGATTCTGGTTGTTTGACTCTTGTTTATGGCCTGTTGATGGAGTTGAGCTATACAAAGAACTAACATCATAGATAGGAGCTTCTAGTTCTTTTTTATACTTAAAATATATTGTTTGTGGCTCCAGATCTTTGACTATAAATTTAACATCTATTGTCTTCTCTCTTTCAGTTATTAGCCTCAGGCTAATTTCTTTTATAGACTTCAAAGCGGGAGTTAAGAATATCTGACCTAAATTTGCATCACTTTCAATTATATATTCTTCTTCATTGCCAATTACTTGAGCTATGCGGTCATTCTCAACAGAGATCCTATTAATGCCTTTATCTGAAATATTCGCTTTTACCTGACCTTGTAAAGGAATTATATATTCTTGAGCAAGAGCATATGCACTAGTAAGTAAAAATGATAATAAACATATTAGATTGAATATTTTTGATGATTTATATGTCATTTATTGTAGCTCCTTAATATCATTTTGTAGAACTCGAATTATTATTTACATCTTTAACGATCGTGAAATTTTTGATAGTTAACACCCCTGCACTGTAATCATATTCAATTCTATACTTCACTTGATCAGATGATTTACCTGAGTTGCCATAGTAACTAATTAGTACTCCACTCGCCTCAGCAATTAGATTCTCATCGTCTATATCTAATTTTGTTAACTTAAAGTGCGTGCTTAAACGATATTCTTGATAACGCTTTTGCTCATCTTCTAAAAATTGACTTATATGATTATAAAAACTTGGATGAATATGCCTTAAAATCAGACTTGAGTTATAACTAATATTTCCTTGATTAAGACCTAATAATAAATCAAGGTAAAATACTGACATTTCCTCTAAATAACTGACAGATAGTCGTTTATTACTTAAAAGCATTTCTTTATTAAAATGTGCCGGAATAACATAAGTTTGTTTCTCTTGAGTAAATACACAAATAGCTAGAATTAAATTTCCTAATAAGGTAACTCCAGACAACCCAGCTAGTATATTACGCTGCAATAAAAGACTCTTTTGTTTATTTGCAGAAACTGAAATCTCCATTTAAAAGAAATACCTCCTACTTTTATTTGGTCCAGATTTTAAATCTTGCAAGTAGAGCCAGATCCATCGTTTGTAATAACTAACCTTACTTGATCGACTTATCGCCCTTATGACTCTAAAAGCTATTAAGCTTATAAAAAGTCCTACAGCTAAGTATTGAAAGATAAATGCAACCAAAACTATTACCCCAACCACAGCTATTTCAAATAGCGTAGCACCTGAGTATCTTTTAGGCGCATCTAAGTGCTGGAATATAGTAAAGAATTGCATTTTTATCCCCTTCAAACTATAGTTTTATGTTATCCAATGGCCTGAAATAGCACCTCAACTATACCTGCGCCACCCGCTCCAACAAGCAATGGTTGCCAGCTAACAGTTTTGGCCGCTGCTAATCCACCTGCAGCTGCCGATAAAAATTGTAAACCTAGCTTTCCTTCTGTTTTTATTAGCTCAGTAATACTACCCATTACATTTTTTACCAACCCCATCGAAGAGCCATCAGTCGCTTGACTTATTAAAGAGAACGAGACTAATGAAACACATATCCCAAAAGATAGAATATGTTTATGAATTGTTTTATTTATATTTTTTTGCATTTGAAGTTATTTCCTTTTAATTAAATTAAGATATTAAGTAGCTTCTTATAAAATATGAACCTTCCTTTTATAGTTAGTATAAATACAAAATTTGTTGTAGATCCTTTGCTTCCATGCTATCTTTACAAGCAAAATAAAAACAACGAGGTGACACTACATTTATTTGATGTATTTACTACACCTGTATGTCATCGCGCTACATATATGTAGCACTTAACGGTATGTTGGTCAAGTAGTTTATGATTATTGATAAGAAAAAAATTTATAATTTTGTAGAGACACAAAATTCAAGTGTTCGTAATATTGAGGAAAAAGCTGGGTTATCCAGAAACGCTATTCACAATATCCTAGCTGATAAATCTAAGAACCCTGGATTAGAAACTATTGTAAAAATAGCAAAAACTCTTGGATGTTCTGTTGATGATTTACTTCTTTTAGATAGTAAAAAAACTGCAACACAAATCAACGAATTACCATATAATGGTGAGTTATATAGTGATGTTATTACTTTTATAAATAAAAAATATAGTAAAAGTAAGATATCAATGAATAACCTTATACTAAAAGATGTATTACAAACAGTAGATAAAATATATGAGTATTCTTATACTAATAATAACCAATCTTTAGATACAAAATTTGCTGAGTGGTTCTTTCAGAACAGTAAATTTTAGTTATAGGTTTTAATTAATACTCTAAATCTTTTTTTGAAGAGACAGCAGAATTTCCTGCTCTATTGAAGAGAGATCCTCTTTTACCTCGATTACTTTTGCTAAACTCATTAAGTCATGACTCAAATTATACTTTGCGAAGATTTCTGCATGCTTTAATTTGTTACTTCTTATATTATTCATATAATGAGAAAGACTATATACCTTCAAAACATTATTTCTTCCACGAACCTGTAAACATATATTTCTTTTCATAAAACTACTTCCTTAATATATTAATGTTATTTTAATGATAAGGGTTTGTAGCACATAATAGTTAATAAAGGGTTAATTCAAAGATCTAGCGCAACAAAAAAGTTTTAAAGTGGTATTTGATTAGAGAGGAAGTGTGATAACCTAAGTTGTCGACAAACAAGAACAGGTTATCACAATGCAATACTATAATAGACTCAGCTTAGAAGAAAGGAAAAAGATTGGTCATTACTTAGAATTGGGAGCCAGTCTAACAAAAATTGCTAAATATTTGAATAGATCAAAATCAACGATATCCAGAGAAATTAAGAGAGGGAAGATAAATGATATCTATTGTCCTAACTATTAGAAGCAAAATTTATTTCTGGGTTATCTAGAAACAAATCTTTATTTCTCAACAGCAACTTACGCAATTTTGTAATTGATAAAATCATTAACGCTAGGTGGTCTCCTGTAGCTATTTCTGGACGAATTAAAGCATTTCCTGAGCTAAAACTCAAAGCATCTCATGAAACAATCTATAAATTTGTTTTTGGTGAGGAAGGAGTATCTTTGAATTTACCATCCTATCTTAGACGCAAGAAGAGAGCTAGAGGATTTTTCCATCGCAAACAAAAGAGAAACACTATTGTTGGTCTTACCTCAATAACGACCAAACCTGAATATATAAACAATCGTTCGGAGTTTAGGCATTTTGAAGGTGATTTACTCATTATATCTGGAGCAAAAGGAACAAATATAATTTCTCTCAATGAGAGAAAAACTAGATGGAGCAAGCTAATGTACAACCAAAGTAAAGGAAGTAATCCAGTAATTAGCAAAATAAATTCCGCTTTAGACACTCTAACCGATCAGTTTAAATCCATCACTTTTGATAGAGGAAAAGAATTTGCCAAGCACCATGAATTATCTGCTCAGACTTTCTTTTGCAATCCACATTCTACTTGGCAAAAGGGGGCTATAGAAAATTTGAATGGTAGAGTAAGGGCTTTGCTACCAAAAAACTCATCTGTTAGAGGAGTTTCTACAGAACATATTGACTGGGTGGAAAATATAATTAATAATACTCCCCTTAAGGTGTTAGGCTATCTTACACCTCTTGAAGCACTACATAAAAACATCTTGTTGCGCTAGATTATTGAATCCGCCATAAGTTAACATAACTAGCAATTTTGTATTGTGGCAATCCAATATAATACTTTATTATTATAAACCCTTAATTATATACTAATTACTTGCTCCATGATCTGTTTTCTCCCAATAGTAAGGTTTAGTAAATATTTGTAACCAAGCAATAATATTAGCTATTAAAAATAAGAAATGATAAGCTGGAGCAATTAGTATTGCAAATTTACAATCATACCATTTTTCTTTAACTTTTATTATTAGAGCATAGACCATTGGAATGATTATTCCTAAGTAAATATTAAGTTGATAAAATAAGTCCATATAATGGTCAGCGTATATATAGTGTAAGAAAACATATGGCAGAAATGGTATATATAGCACATTTGGTAATAATATATATAGACCTATACTTATTTTTGCCTTCAAACTTAAATTATTACCGTTGATTAAATGTAGCAAACTAGTTAGAATATGCCCCTTAATCCAACGTGATCTTTGCTTTATCCAAGAAAACATTGAAATAGGCGCCTCCTCTAGCGTTAGACTATCAATTATTTTTGTTTTTAAACCTTGTTGATAAATTCTAATTCCTAAATCAGCATCTTCGGTAACATTAAATGCATCCCAACCACCAAGTTCCAGAAGCTTTTCCTTAATAAAGTGATTGCTAGTACCACCTAAGGGAATTGGGAGCCCTAATTTTTCTAAACCACGTAATATGAAGCTATATAACAAGTTATAGTCAAAGGAAAATAAATTTGTTAGTACATTCTGATTTCGGTTATAAAAACTTAATCTTGCTTGAATACAAACAATATCTTTGCTACTACAACCAAATTTAGCAACTACTTGTTTTAATTGTTGTGGATGCGGTTTATCTTCTGCATCGTAGATAGTAACGTATTTACCCTTAGTAAATTGTAAAGCGTAATTACAAGCTTTAGGTTTAGTAAAGGGATAAGAAAATGGAATTTTTATTACTTCAATGAACTTTGGTAAATCAATTTTATTAAGTGCTTCTATGGTATGTTGATCACACTCTTCAATTAATAGCTTAACATCAAGGAGATGTGAAGGGTAGTCTAATTTTTTTATTGATTCTATTAAATTTGCTAAAACTTTACCCTCTTTATTTACTGGTAATAAAATACTATAAATTGGTAGTTGATAAGGTAAATTAAGATTTTTATTGTTTCTATCCTTATTCATACTTCCAGTTACTACTAAACCTAATTTAAATAACTGCACTGTTATGTACAACGTACTTAGAATAGCAAAAATAATTATTCCTAAAGCATTAGAATATGCTACAGGTATTGTTATCATTAACATTAATACCAGAGCTATGATTAAATAAATAATGGCCTTATTAATATTACAAATTCTCTCTATAAATAATCTCAAAGAGTATTCAGGATTTTTTTCTTCTAACCAATAAATTGCTTTATACAAATAGTTATCTTTAATATTATTGTTAGTCATACTCTCTCTTCTTCTTATATTACTTTACATTTTCTAACTTTATACGACTTGTTTACACTTCAAGCAAGTATAAAGATAAAATTAGAGCTGATACTACCCCTGACTGATTAAAAGTCAGTTATAAGCATATTTTATATTTAAAGAATTAAAGTTAGTGCTCTTGTATAGATTGAATTTATCTATTTACTATCTCTCTCGTTGCGCGTATAATACACGTCAGTGTGTCCGTCTTAATTCTATAGCGTTTAGCATGTAGGAAGGAAAGTATGTTATCACTTGCAGGTAAGCTAGTTTTACGTTGTTGGAGCAAATATCTTTTTAGTTCCTATCCTATATTTGATTTATTGATTTACTTACCGATTCTAACCTTATTACCTTTTCAAATCATTATTTTTTACTATTACAAATTAAATTTTCCATAACGCAATAAATAAAGTTAAAGGAGTAACCACAACCATGTAAATAAGGAACATTTATATGACTTTAACTTACAGAAAAAAACTCACCTATTTTCACGACACATTTATAGAGTATTGTTTAGAAGAGATAATTAGAAATAGGAAGAAAAGTGATGGAATTGATGTACCTCATCTCCCCAGCTCTTTAGAAAATAGTCTACGTTATGTAAGCACGATTCCAATACTTAGTGAAACTTCTAGTTTTATAGTTTTAATTGATAACTTTAGAAGAACATATTATGAAAAAAGTGATGCAACAGAAATAATAAATAATCTTTTCCCTCTTACCCACATTACACAAATAAAAAAAATTCTATCAGAGGCAATTTTGGATGCAGCCATTGAAATGGAATCCTTTCTAGATGAAGGAAATTCTGCCGAAGATATAAGTAAGCTTGCAGCAATAACTATGTTGAAGTTATTTGGTCATATAAAAAGTGGAAAATTCAAAATAAAAAAGATAAACAAACAATCAATTACTGAAGCTATAACAAAGAAAGATGGATGGCTTAAAAGCATCTTCCTAAGTCAAACTTCTAGTGCTAAAGAAAGCAGAAACTATAAATTTATATCTGAAGAAGATATCCAGAATTACCTAAAAAATAAGGAAGCTAGACCCTCTTTAAGCTTTTATATTAGAACCAAATACAATCTCCATGATGACATACAAATTGTTTTAATAGGTAAAATCTCTCAAGAAATTATAACAGACATAGACATAAGTTACGAGGGACTTAATGGTTATGTGTTTGATTCTAAGATTTTTAGATTAGATAGGGCTGAAGCAGCTCTAACAACCCAGAGAAAGGAGTTAATGGGATTTGAAGAAGAACTAGAAAAATATAGAAATGCAGTATATCAGCATAACAATTTATTGGATAATCATGAAGACTTAATCCAAATATTAATGAAACGAATTATAGAATTAGAAGAAAACCAGATGCGCCAAAAGGCATTACAATCATCAAATGAGATTTATTTTTTCAATGTAGAACGTACTCCTGTAGACAGTTTTGTTGGTAGAGAAGATAAACTTTTATCCATTCATAATCATTTTACAGAAGGAAAAAAAATTATTGAAATCATTGGCGGTTTAGGAGGAATGGGTAAAACACAAACCGCATTAAAATATGTGGAACTATATAAATCCGAATATAACTATAGAGTTAGATGGATAGATGCTGAAAGTAAGTTTACTATAGACGCTGCGTATAGAAAATTTGCAGAAGACCTTGAGATAGATATAGAAAAAAAGAGCGATGAAGAAATAGCAATACTAGTAAAAACAATGTTAGAGAAGAAAATGAAACAAACATTGCTTATTTTTGACAATGTTCAAGATAGAGCTTTAATTAAAACCTACATACCCTCCTCTAACAGGTAGAGTAAAACATCATGTATTAATTACTACTAGAAGTACCATAGGATATGGTATCCAACCAAAAAGAAATTATGAAGATGTTATAAGATTAACTCCGTTTACAAAACAAGAAGCCCTTGATTATATAAGAATATCTCTTGAGGAACAACATATAATATATCAGGAAAGTGAAGCTTTGGCGCTTGCAGGATTATTTGATAATATACCTCTTGGTTTATCCCAAAGTGTTGCTTACATAGTAAATAGACAAAAATCAATTAAGAGCTATATTGAAGAATACACTTTTAAAAAAGAGGAAGGTTTACCAATATGCCTTCAGGACGCAACAAATGAAATAGAAGCAGGACATAGGGTTAATATTTATGCTACAATGTTAATGACACTAGATTCATTATCCCCTGAGGCAATCAGTATATTAAGAACATGCAGTTATTTGCATGCAAATGCAATTCCTATAAGTTTATTTCATGATCTGTTCTCTGAAGAACAAAAAACAACCGCCATTGCTATCTTACATGGCTACTCATTAATCTCAATAAAGATAGAAGAAGACGTTTTATTAATTGATATCCATCGATTAATACAAGAAGTTACTAGAACAACAATTGAAGGAGACCTGCCACTAAAACAAACTGTAATTTTGTTAAACAACAATATGATATCTGGTATCGATAGAAATGAAATATTGTCAAATGGAAAATTATTAAATCATGCAAATACTTTGGTTCAAAATATTATATTTGCTAAACAAGGTTATAATTTATTTATTGAGCTGGCTTATCTAAATGATAAAATTGGGCATTATTACGAAATTATAGAATTTAACCTAAATTCTGCCTTAGAATTTTATAAAAAAGCTTTAGAAATAAAACAAAATGTGCATAATTCTCAGGATCATTTTGAGATTGCAGAATCTCTAACAAATATAGGAAGAATATATTGGAAACAAGGCAATTCTGAATGGGGAGTGCAAAAGCACTTAGAAGCATTAGAAGTAGTTAAAAATACGGTTTATCCAGAACAAGTTCATATAAAAATTGCTGAAGCATTAAGTAATTTAGGAAGGGTGTATCTAGCAGCAGGAAAAATGCTTGTAAGCTTAGATTACTTAGAACAATCTCATAATATTTATGAGCAGCTAAATTTAGAAGAGGAAGCTTATGCAGATATACTACATAACTTGGCCAACACCTATGAAAGAACAGGAAACCTTGAATTATTTAAAGAATACTGTGGAAAAACTCTAAAGCTTAAAAAAATTATTTACACACACAATCATCCTTCCATTGCGTTATCTTTGAATAATTATGGTTATTCTCTTTGCATTCTAAAACACATAAACGAAGGAATACAATTTTTAGAAAAAGCTTTAGCTATATATAAAACCCTTCATGAAGATAACAACCACCCTGATACCGCAAGAACACTAAACAATCTAGGATATTATTATATAAAAATTGGCAAATATAAAAAGGGAACCCAATACCAAAAATTGTCTCTAAAAATGAGAGAAGAGCTGTATGGCTCCAAACACCCCGCCATTGCAGCTTCATTAATAAAGCTTGGTAAAGCAAGCCATGATATGGGTGATTATAAGAGTAGCTTAGAGTTTCATAAGAAGGCTCTTGACATGAGAAGATCACTTTTCCCAAATAAAAACCATCCCGATATCGCTGAATCTTTATGTTATTTAGCATATAGTCTAAAAGTAATGGGTGGAATAAACAATATAAAAACTTGTTTAGTAATGTTAGACCAATCAATAAAAATGATGAAAAGTCTTTACCCAACTGGTCATCCTTTAATTATTAAATATTCTAACCTTATTGAGTTCGATTTGTACACTGCATTAGATGTCACAAGAACTATTGCAGATAAAGTATCAACTTATACTTATTCAGATTGTCATCATCTGCAGTTTATTATGATAAAAAAGCTATGGGATCATAACACTATATATTTAATTGAAGGGTTTTTAAATGAATTAGGAAACGTTCCTGACAATATATTAGGAACCAATATTATAGAATATTTTTATAGCAGAGATGACCTGGCAGTGTGGTTGTTGGATTCTAAAATAGATTACGAGCAAGATATACCAATCTCAATAGAGCCAGAATATAAAAAAATAAATCAACAGAATATAAAGTTATTAACTTCTTTTGCACTTAAAGAAGCTATTGAAGCGGCTCCACTAATTAAATACTTTCTAGAAGAAATGCTCCATCTTCCTTCAATAGAACTACCAAAAATTCTTAGTAATAATTATCTTTGGATTGTTATGCATTATGCAGTCTGTAATATTGATACATTTTCTGTCTTAGGTAGCTTCAAACTTACTTCTTCACTAACACCAAGCCTTTATTATGCCAATAAAATTTTAATATATGAGTATATATCTGACAGCAGACAAGAACATTTTCAGAATACTGAGAATAAATCTATAAGCTCACCAATGGATTTTATAGAAAAATGCGGTCCTGATATATTATCGCAAACTCTTATAGTAGTCACAAATAATGGAATTTTATTTACCCCAACAATTTATGATATCACAATCAGTGCTGCAGTGGGTGGAATGCAATGCTATCAGCAATATAAGCAGCAAACTGAGAATCAAATGAAAGAACAATCCTTTGCACAAATAACAATAACATTTATTGCTGATGCGGCTGCAGGCATCAGCACAGGATGCGCATTACTTCAAAGTAATCCAATAGATATCACCTCTCTTTTGGGGCAAATGATGCTTATAAAACAAAGTTTTGTAGTGATGAGTTCAGTAGTCATAACAGATTACATGACTAAATTAGTTTTAGCCACTTATGAGGAATTAGTTCCTGAAAATATTACACAATTTTTAGATGAAACTTACAAATATTTTTTAGGAGAGAGCGATTACCTAGAACCACTAAATTAAGAAGAACAAAAGCTAAAGGAGTAATTGCAACCATGTAAATAAGGGGCATTTAGATGATTTTAACATATATAAAAAAACTAAAAATATTTCATGATACATTCATTGAATATTGTTTGGAAGAGATAGTTAGAAATAGAAAAATAAGTGACGAAGTTGATGTACCATATCTCCCTACTCCTTTAGAAAACAGTTTACGCTTTACAAGTAGAGTTCCAATCCTTAGAGAGACTTCTGATTTTATAGTCTTATTTGATAGTTTTCGGCGTACATATAATGAAAGAAGTGATGCTACTAAAATAGTAAATAACCTATTTCCACTTAACCAAATAACTAGTATAAAACAAATTCTATCATCTGCAATCTTAGATATTGCCATTGAAATGGAATCTTCAATAGATGAAGGAAAAGTTCCTCAAGATATAAGCAAGCTTGCAGCTCTTACTATGTTAAAGCTGTTTGGCATTATAAAAAGCGGTAGCTTGGAAGTAGATCAACTAAACAAACAATATATTGTAGAAGCTGTTAGTAAAAAACAAGGGTGGTTAGAAAGCATTTTCCTAAGCCAGACACCTAGTGCTAAAGAAAGCAGGAATTATAACTTTATATCTGCAATAGATCTTAGGGCTTATTTAAGTGGCAAAGATGATGGTATTTCCTTAAGTTCATTTATAAGACAACGATATAAGCTTCATGAAGACATACAAATCGTGATTCAAGGCGAAATTCCAGAAGATATTATAGCGACGGGGATAGACATAAGTTATAAAGGTCTTAACGGCTATGAGTTTGATTCAGAAATATTTAGAATAGATAGAGTGGAATCTATTATATTAACTCATGAAAATGAGTTAGTTGAACTAGAAAGAAAGCTCACGAAATATAAAGCTGCAATAGAAGAACAAAAAAGTATATTAGAGTCTCACTCTGAGCAGATAGCTAAGCATGAGGGGCGCTTAAATATACATGAAAGTTTAATTCAACAAGCTCTGGTTAGTTCTAGGACTGAAGAAGAAAATCCAATATCATTAAGTAAAAGATTAAAGCACTTATATGCCTTACAAGATATTATTCCAAGTTTGATTGAAGATGAATTAGTTCCTGAGCAAAAAATGGATGATTATTATATTAATCTCCAGATTCTACTAGGAGATAAAGCTAGTGGAGACAAACTTCCTATAACAGTTGAAACAATATTTGATAGATTAAAGAATTCACCAATTGAGGTAGAAAAAATTCTTATTCTTGGAGGACCTGGCATTGGTAAAAGTACTCTTTTAAGCAATATTGCTCATCGTTGGGGCAAGGAAGAGATATTACCTCAGTTTAAATATGCTTTTAAGATTAGGTTAAATCTTTTATTAACCGATTGGAAAAAGGAATATTTATATGCCGGAGAAGATCTTATTAAAAATCCTCTGAAGTATTTTATACATTATTCTTTGATGCAAGATATTCATCTATTTTCTGAACAAGAAGATCTTACAATTACAGTAAGTGAAGTAGCTTCAGTAATTCAATCTCATATAAATGAAGCATTATTTCAATTTACTGGTTATGATGAGGTTGCCCAATTAACCACCCAGACTGGTATAGTCAAAAACATCATAGCTAATATATTTAGACTAAAATACATAATATTAGACTCTAGAAAAAATGCTTTAACTTCACATTATGAGAAAAGATTTGATCGCTATATAGAGAACGAAGGATTCAGCCATGATGGAACCAGGGAATATATAGAAAAGTTCTTTGATAAACTAAAAAAAACTTTATCTGATCCTTCAGAAATAGATAAAGTAGAAATTCGCAAACAACATTTATTAGATTTGCTTGAAAGAAACTCAAATGTTAGAGAGTTAGCTGCTACTCCTCTAAATATAGCGTTATTATGTTTAATTTCCTCTGATGAGCATCAAGCTATTGATAGATTTACCCATAACTTTAATTTAGGAATGCTTTATAAAGAAGTAATAATATGGCTTGGCAAGAGGTATATAACTAAAACAGACCCTAAAATAGTTATTGATGTTAATACAGATCCTCAGGCTGTGCTTGATTCAGAGATGTTTAAATCATTTGAAGTATTTAAGGCGCTTAAAACCATAGCTTATGATAGTTTTATAGATAATAAATCAGTATTTGAAGGAAGATTTATAGCAAAAAGAGCTACAGCTGCTAGGCTTAACATAGTTGACGTTAATAAATTTGGCTTACTAAGAGTAGATAATGTAGGAAAAGCAAAAGATCCGAATGACTTATTTAATCGAGATCATGCATTTATTCACTTGAGTTTCCAAGAATATCTTACTGCCCACCATTTAGTAGATCAATTACTTTTACCTGTTGATGACTTAAGATCAAGAAATGCAGCAGAATTTATAGCAAATCATCGAAATGAACCAAGATATTTAAATATATTGAAATTTGCAGTTGGCTTAATTGCGAATCAAGAAGATGAATTAGCAGTGAGGAAATTCTGGGAGGCTATCCTTTGTAACATTGATGGAGTTATAGAAATTGGAATAGATAACAAAATAACGTTACTGATGTATTTGCTTGAGCAAAGCAAGATTGATGGAGAGATAGATTCAAGAATTCCTTATTTAGAAAAAATCAAAGAGCTTATTGATGTTGTAGTTGCTTTAGACATTACAAAATTCCATGATCATATTATTCAGAGTGGATATTCTTCACCTAAAATTATAGAAGCTGTACTAGCGATAGTTGATTTAAATTATCAATGGCAAATTGAATATGCAGAAGAAGTTATTAGGGCTCAAGGGGAGTTTACAAGTATCGCAATATTTTATTTAAAGAAAGTTTTGAATATCTCTGATCAAAGCGATATTTCTAGAAGTTTGGCGAAAGAAGTTTTAATTAGGAATAAAATTTACTTTATTGAAGAGGATATTGTATCAGAAAAAGATAGAGTTACAACTCTACGTAATATTGATCTACAAACCGCAATAAAAATGGCTTTAGAGCTAGTAAAGAGAAATAATATAGCTGCTCAAGAATTGATGAGTAAAATACTAGTAATTTTGCATTATCCAGGTTGGCAAGTAAAACGCGTAGCAATTAAGATGGTTGAACAATTGATTATAAACAAATCTAACCTGATTGAAGTTAACGTAGAAATTGCTAAAAAGGTCATTAATATAATACAGTGGCATATTACAGATGATAATTTAAAAGAGGAAGTATTTAACCTAATTGATTTATTTGAAGCAAATATAGAGAAATTAGTACCTGATGGTTTTACCACATACTTAGTGAGGATAATTACTACTCAAGTAGCAATACAAAATAAGGCTAAAAATATAGAGGAATTTATAAAAAATTATCCTGCGTTGCCTGATTTTCATTTGGTAGCTCAAGATTCAGTAAATTCATTAATTATACAATTTAATCATCACAATTGGTTACAAAGATATATTGCAGCTTTTTTACTAAAAAAATTTATAAATGAGAGGTTTGAGTTAGTAACAAAAGATCTTTGTGATTTTGTAGTTCAAAAATTGTATGATCTCGATATAGACGTTGGTAAACAAGTAATATCTATATTAGAGACCATTATAATAAAAAAACCTAACCTAATAGATTTTACTCAACTAGAAACTTTAAGTGATGTTGATGTTCATAAGGACGCTCATGTTATTAGCACAAAATTTAATTTTATTAAATTAGTTGCCATGTATTTACCTCACCTAATTAGAGCTAAACTAGTGGATAGTCTAGTCAATCAATACGTTTATCATACAACTTGTTCGTCTTATGACCTGCGTTTTCATATTTCGAGTACTATAGTTACTATTTTAAAAGTAAGGCCAGACTTAATAAAACTTAGCGATAAAGTGTTAGACGGCATTTTTGGTCAAGAGCGATACAACAAAGATATAAGATCCGGGGCAACAGGAATAATATTAGCAGTTGTAGAAGTAAAACCAGAATGTTTAGAATATTATATAATTAAATTATTGCCTACTGGTTTATTCCCTTTATTGAAAGATAGATGGAGTGGCATCAGAAGAGACGCATTTAATATTATTAAAATTCTATCAGAGAATAGAAATGATTTTGATACAGAACGTCTAATTAGCAGCTTCATTTCTATAATTAATGAGGAATATCATTATCATCAAAATGAAGACATATTGTATTTATTACAAAATATCTTAGAAAGAAATAGTGATATAGTAAGCAGTAATACGATTATAAAATTAGCAGCTTTAGTAATTAATAAAAAAAATTCTGTTAGAGTTATAGCAGTTAAAATACTCAAGAATATTTCAGTAGCAAGAATAGATTTAATTAATATAGAAAGGTTAATAGAAAATTTTGAAAAAAATATTTTGGATAATCAACAAAATATATTTTTTAATATGGCACATAATAAAGATCATAGGATCTTAGGAGCGGTTATTTCTGATAATAATATTCAATTGATTAACCCTAGCATTATAAAATTTTTATTGATAAATATAAGTCATAAAGAAGCATATGTTAGAGCCTCCTGTTCATGGATATTAGAATCTTTAATCTTATATAGAGGTGACATAGTTGATGATAGCTTAGTCATAACGTTAGAACAAAATTTATCTTCATATGATTCTGCTCTGGTTTCTATAACAGCAAGCATTATCGGTAAGATAGCTACTATTAAAGCAGAATTAATAAATTTATCTATAATAAGGCAAATAATCTGTACTATTAGTAATAAAAATTTTGAAGATAAAGACATAAGTGTTGAAACGCTTCATATTATTGCAAATGGAAGAATAGATTTTAAGAGAGAAATATTTCATATTACCAAAACACAGTTAGTAGAATATATTTTCTGGCAATGGAAAGTTTTAAAACCAATAGCTATAGATCTACCTGAATTATTAGATTCTTCTTTGATAAATAATTTTGTAGAAAACTTAAGAAACCTTAATGATGATATTAAATCAACTGTAGTTGTTGCCATAAGCGAAATTTCTACATTAAAAGCTGATTTGCTGAGTGCTTCAGTGGTAGACCATATTCTTGATCTTTTTAAAACTTCTCTAACAGAAGAGCTGGAGTCAATAGTAATTAAAGAACTTAAGCACATAGCATCAAATAATCCGAACTTAATTAATTCAGACAAATTAAATTTACTTGTACAATATCTTGATAGAAAAATTCTTAATTTGTTTGAAGCAATATATTCAGAAAACCAGGGCTTAATAAATGTAAATAACTTAATAAACAAAGAGCCATCCTCGGTTACTATAGGACTAATTAAAATAATATATTTTATTAATCCTTGTTTTATTACTTCAGAGGTAATTAGTTTTCTACTAAATAATTTCTGTCATAAATATTGTAAATCTCAAGCGATAAATACTTTTTGTTTAATATTAAGCAATGCACCTGAACTAGCAACCATAAAGTTAAATGATCTTATAGAAAAATTATTTATAATTAATGGTTGGGAAGTATTAAAAATAGAAAAGCATGAACTTATAAAATCTTTTGATACACAAGTAAAGATACTTAAATCTTTAAACCTAATATATACCAAAGATCTGAAATCAGACATAAAAGCAAGTACTCATAATAAACATAATATAAGGAACTTCATCGATACGTATAAATATTGTGAAGAGCTATCAGAACTTACAATTATACTTGAGAATGGAAGAGATGAAGATAGACTTATTTCTATTAATAGAATTCTACAAATTTTAGAAGAAGAAAAAGGTTTATCTCTTAATAATAAGATCATGAATAGTATATTAAAAATTTTAGGAGATAAATACTCTAACGTTAGAGTTCAAGCAGCAAAATGTTTTGGTGTTATTGCGCTATATCAGCCTGAGTTTTTAACTGGTACTGTTATAAATATGTTGCTTGAAAAATTAAAAAATCACGCATCTTGGCAAGAGCGCCAAACAGTAGCAGATGTTTTTAAAGAAATTTCTTCTAACTCTCCATTCTTAATAACTTCGATAATTATTGATGATTTGGGGCATAGACTAGATGACGATGATCTGATGGTTCGTGAGGCAGCAACCAAAGCAATAGGAGTAATATCTAGTAATAGGTTTGATTTGATTACTTTCAAGGTTTTAAATAAACTAATAGATTCTTTGTTATGTAATAGGATAGTCAAGCAGTCAAGCCAAGTTACTGATATCATAATATTAAATCGTATAGATTTATTTGTTTCTTCTGAATCATTATATAGACTGTTAGGTTTACTAAAGAATAATGACGGGTATAGCGAGATCGCATCTAAAGTTATTTGTGCAATTGTTTTCAATAAACCAGATATCATAGATATTAAGACTCTACGTTATTTAACTTCAAATTTAATTGCTCACGATAAGATTAACCATGATATCTTTAGAGTACTAATAGTTATAGGATTCACAATACCTAAGTTGCTGATTGTCTTGCTTGATGAATCAGCTCAATACGTAAGATGGTTTACTAATAAAATATTTATATTATTATTATCGAATGAAGAACAATCAATAATAAAAATTGATGCTATATTTTCCATAATTGCCTTTTATGATCCAAATGATAATGAAAAAAAAGATTTAATCACTTTAGCTAAGAAAGTCTTGAACTTTAAGCTGGACACTATAACTTCAGCAGAAATTATTTGGATAACTGATAATTATGGTGATTTACTTAAACTTTCCTATGAAACTCCTTTGTTTTTTAACAAATTATTTCATAAAGTTTTAGGATTTGAGCAAATTACTGAAGTAGAAAGAAAATTCATTATTAAGGCAATAGAACATGGAGTGGCTACTTCAACAACAAATAAAGCTAGTATTATTTTCGAAGGGAAGGTTTATAAAATTGGATCAAGCAGAGAGTTATATCTAGCAGGAATCAGAGCTGCTATCTTAGCCCAAGAAGATGATATTTTAGTTAGGCAATATCTTGAACATAGGCCAATATTTCCAAATACAGGTATTGCTCTAAGAATAGCTGATTATGACAACTCTCACCTAATAAGATATGAGAAGCAAGCTTTGTTTTACAAGGAAATAGATTCACTACAGGAATTGTTATCGAAATATTCAGAGGTAGAAGATTTTTACAGAATGTCTAAAGCTGATGTTTCTAGAAGTTTGATGAGTATAGATGATCCAAGCCAGCATTCTGCTACTGTTACTTTATTCTCTGAACCTAGCCATAGATTACATAAAGATAACGCACTAGAACTTATCAGAATGATAAATCATAATGAGATTGAATCTGATACTGTTATTTGTCTGGAGAGAAAGCAAAATGGTAATAATTTAGGAATGAGGGACGTAGTTCTATTTGCTAACATATTACGATATAGTGAAGTGGTATTACCCAATAGCTTGACAAGTTCTCCCATATATTATGATGCTATGCTTTATAATATTGCGAGAGATAAGGGTATATTAGTATTAGGTATAGAAGGTAAAGGCTTGGAGCATTCTAAAAATTCTCCCTATTATCATACAACTCGTGAAGAATATATAGCTAGTAAGTTATATGAGATATCAAGTTTTGGTAGAAATTCAATTTTTCTTGTAGGTTCATCTCATATTGAAGGACTAAAACAGATTACTAGTGATACTGTGGCTGTAATAAACCATAAATATTCTGTGCCATATGCTATCTCCAACGAATCTCCTACTGATAATGTAGATAGTCAAGAGGTTCCAGAGATAACTCAAAGTTCATTTATGTTGAGCAGCTTTGTAGGTTATCTATTTAATGGAGTGGATGTGGCTTGGCAAGTTAAAAAGTTCATCTATTACCAAGATATACTTAAATTCAATGCAATACTCAAAAATAATGGCATTGATCAATCCATAAATATTCTAAAAGACTATTCTTATTTTAGAAAATCAATATTACTAAAACTTCATCCAGATAAAGGTGGCAAGACAGAAGATTTTGCTTTTGTAAAAGATTTACAGGAAAAATTCACTAAAGATCTAGATATAGATAAACTGCTAAATGACAAGATACAAGAGGTTCAACCCCTCACTTATAAAACAACAATAGGTTTCAAAATAATAGACACAGCAGTTGATACTGCGAGATTACTGTATGAACCTACATTAGATAATACCAAAAAATTAGCTTTAGATACCACTTATATTTACAGTTTGTATTCTGGGGTTAATGGATATTCAATATACATAAATGCAGTAGATATCTTTTATAAGAGTTATCATGGGGAGTATGTTCAGGCTGCACAACAAGCTGCTTCAACTGCTTTCTATATGGCATTGCCATCTATGCTTGAATTTACAGAGGTACCTTATATTGGTTTTGCTTACGGTGCTAGTATGGCAGTTTATAATGGATACATAGCTATAACAAATGCATATTCATTTTATTTAGATTATAATTCAAAAAAATCTGAATTAAAATCCGCTATTGCATATAGAGATATTACTAAGACTCTATCGATTTGGCCATTACAGCAATTTTATGATTTTGCCAAGGTATCAAAAGAATATGAAATAAAAATCAATAATATTAATTTAGAACAAGAAAAACTTCAAACCCAACAGCAGCTAAAAAAAGAAAAAGGTGAATTCGGTCAAAAACTATATGAACATATTTATTCTCGAGTTATAGATGAAAAGTATGATCTACAAAACAATAAAAACTCTGAGAGATTTAAAACAAAACATATTAAAGTGATGGAATATGATCATTGTGTAGAGGTTGTAGAGTTTAAAGAGGAAGAGCTTGAGCATTATTATTGCTATAACAAAGAACAAGAAATGTTAGATCATATAATAATTATTGGAAATACATATGTTAACAAAATTGATAGCTTATAACTTTAAAACCCTATCATCTGAAATCATTTTTTCTGCGACCTATTTGCGACCTAGGATTTATTTCTAATTTTTAGAGAACTTCTATAAGTGACGGGGTCCTTACTGAGAGATGGGTTACAGAAAATTAGCGAGACATAGGTTACACTTTTGTCATTTGAAGAATTTTTAAATGACATGGACGGAGAGTAACATTATGGAAGAAAGACTAAAATTTGTAGCAAGAAGGTTAGACGGTGAGAAGATGGCAGTGTTTTTGTCGAGAATTTGGTATTTCGCGTAAGACGGGCTATAAAATATAGGAAAGATATAAGGACTGTGGTTTAGAAGAGTTACAAGATGCAGCAGAAGACCTTATAGATATGCGAATCAATTACCTTTCTAAGTAGAAAAAGCTATTTTACGCATCAAACAAGACTATCTCCCTTTGGGAGCACCCAAAATTAAAGAAAAACTTATTAGGCTGTATCCAATGATACCTACTCCTACAATTAGCACGGTTCATACGATATTGGATAGACATGGATTGGTTAAAAGACCTAGACGTAATAGACACTATAAAGCTGAAAGTAGCGAATTATTTGATGCGAAACGTCCTAATCAGTTATGGTGTGCTGATTACAAGTGAGAGTTTACGTTAGGAAATAAGCAATATTGTTATCCCTTGACCATAACTGATTATTGTTCTCGTTACCTCTTAGCTTGCGAAGGATTAGATTCAACAAAAGAGAATTTTTCTTTTACAGTATTTGAAAGAGTATTTAAAGAATCTGGCTTACCAGACGCAATTAAAACTGACAATGGTGTCCCATTTGCTTCAGCTAACTCACTTTTTGGGTTGAGTAAATTATCAGTTTGGAGGTTGCGTTTAGGTATATCAATAGAACGGATAAAGCCTGGAAAACCCCAGCAGAATAAAAGACATGAGAGAATGCATCTAAATTTAAAAAAAGAAGCAACAAAAAACAGCTGGTTTTAATTTGTTACAACAGCAGGAAAAATTCGATCATTTTGTAGCAGAATATAATAATGAGCGCCCTCACCAATCTATAGGTATGAAGTGTCCTGGTGAAATATATATCTACCAAACTTTACTTCACAAGACTATACAACAGTGATTCCTAAACCGGAGCCTAGCCCTGCTAATCCAAGATCTTTAAAATCACTTTATTACCACAAAACCACTGTGGGAAGAGCAAAAAGCATTGTTTGGTTTTAGTTGATTCTTATTTTTTTAGCTAAAGCTTTTTCCGTCTTCTAGAGAATTTTCTAAGTATGTTTCTCCTATAGGGCTTTGTATCCATAGTTCGGCATTCATTTCACAAATGGCATCAATACCACCCCCATGTTCTTTGTATGCTTTGAATAAGTTTTCATCTGAGTATATAGCTCCGTTGCTTAAAACAATCTCAGGATTAGTTTCCTCATATAAAAAAGTATAGAAATTAAGTGCAAATTCATCATGGTTCAGCATCTTATTTACTACAATTTCTGCAAATCCAGGATAATTACCGATTTCTTTAGCCTCTGCTTTCAGTTTTTGAGATAATTCTCCAATGTCGTACTTATATGATAAATTAGATAAACTAATGTTATTATTATATTCTCTCACAACGTCTGATACAAATTTATTATATTTGTCTATAATATCTTTGTTTTTTGAGTTGTCTAAAAAGTCCCTCACCAAAAGATTTAGCAGTTCTTTTTTACCTTTCAAATTTACTATCATATCATTTCTCCCATTAAGTTAAATTACTGTATAATACCATCAATACTTATGTAATGATTTTCTATTGTCCCTGGCAGGGCATAACATAAAGGTTCTCCGTATTTTCCTTCATTTAAATCATTTAATTCGTGCCATACCAAAAAAGACTGTCCTAATTTCGACGTCCACGCTTTTATGGTTTTATCTCCTATTTTATCTACATACCGAGCTGCATGAGTCATGGCATAATTCTGAAAATAAAAAGCTACAGCTCCATCTGAAAAATTCATAGGTGAGATAGGCTCAAAGCATGAAATTTTTTTAAAATTTTCCATTATTTCTAACTTCACTAAATGAGCATGAGTCTCTCTTTTGAAGTACTCAGTCTGGTCTTCTATAAAATTTGCCACAGAAGTTGATAATTTAGTTCCATTTAAAAAAGCTGTTTTAGGTATTTTTGTAGTAGGATTTATCCATGTTTCCACACCTAGCGCCCATCCAATACAATTATAACCCAGAATAAAGGAGCTTGGGCTAAAGCTTTTTATTGAGGATGAATTAATCGATTGTTTGTCATAAATAGATAAATCATCACCTTGTATAAATTCAATATTAAATGATTTTTGGTGACAATGATAATCTTTACAAAGTTGAAAGGGAGCGAAGATATCGATAGTTTCAGCACGAGGCGTCTGAACTATCTCAAGTTCAGCTATCACATTACTTGAAATTTCAGTTTTATTTTTTGTATAACTTTCAATTGTCAAAAATTTGTTGTATCTTTCTGTAGAAAACAATGCCACACTTTGACCTGCATCCGTCATACTAAATTCCACTTTGATTCTTCCTCTAGATATATATCCCATTTGGCTAAAATTTGCTTGACTATGGCCAAATCTTTTATTAATTAAACTTTGTTCGCAAGAATTCAGAAGAGAAAATTCATTATCAAAAATAAAAAAATTAGGCAAACCAATAGTCATTCTATATACTATCTTATATTTTTATGGTTCTAGATTCACATATGATGCATTATAAACGATTATTTACTTTTTACAATATAATCATTAATGAACTTTTAGGGGTGGCTTTGAGTTGAGCTTTCAAAAAACCAATCAGCTACACAAAATTTCAGCATTAATGCACACTTATATGCCAGATTTTGAGGCAAAGTCGCTATATTTATTAGTGGGTAAAATCGAGCAGAGACTGAAGTAAAACCTAGCTAGAGCTGGCGGAGTGGATAGCGCAAATTACGAACTATTCTCCGTTTTGGAAGTTTAGGGTTTATAATGTATGTAGAGTAGAGGAAGAGTTTATTATAGTTAAAAATGTACGATTTGGTGCCTTTTAAATATCTATCTTATTGTCATTCAATTTCTCCTACTAAATCCATCTCTTCTCTAACGTCTTCACATGCTTCTACGCTCTCTACATCAAAGAATTCTTCAACTTCATCCACAGGAATTATTTTATTATCATTTCTAAATATCTCTTTAAGCTTACTTTTAAATATATATCCTAATGAAATACATAATATTGCTGTTAATACTCCAGTGACAGATACTATAATTGCATTAAATGCATCTTGATTCTCACTTTCACCAGAATCAATCTTTTCAAGCGTTGGGTTAGAAGTAAAAATTGGTGTTGCTACAGAAGGCACTCTCGATGGCATTGGAATTATCTGAGTTGGAGACTCAGTCGGATGATATTCTGCAGAAATTTCAGTTGGAGTCTGTGTTGGTGCTCTTGTAGGATGCTGTGTTGAATAAAAAACAAAGTTATCAAATTTTATATCTGAGGGTACAAGATATAACAATCTTATCTTCTGTTCTTCAGGTAAATGTACTATTACAGAACCACTTGTAATATTGATATCATTTATACTAAATATATTTGTGAAAGGTCTTAAATCAATTACCTGACTGGATTGATTAAAATCTGTAATCGTTATATTAACAGAAGCATGGGGAAGAATTGTAAACAGATCTTCTCCACCACCACTTGTAATTTCAACACTACTTGTAACATTTATAATAAAGTTTTCTTTCTCTACAGTTCCATTATGCTTACCACCAGTTATAATTCCTACTACTACATAAGGATATTCTGTTGGACTGAAACTAGGTAGTGAAGTAGGAAGTGAATTAGGCAATTCTGAGTTTGCAACAGTTGCGATTTCAGTTGGGAGAACCGTAGGACTTGGAGATTCAACTGGTACAAACTTTGAAGGAACTGAACTTGGTAAAAATGTGGGTATTGGACTGCCAATGCTTATTATCGAGGGAAGAGTCGTAGGATGAGATGAAGGATAAAAAGTTTCAACCATAACTGTTGTTTCCAATGTTGGGATAACGGATGGAACAACGGTTGGAAATTGAAGACTTTGCTTGAAAAATAGAAAATTACTATTATTTAATCTATCAGCTTGTACGCCTGGTAGATAAATTATGGGGGAAGTAATTTCTTCAGTAATTTTTATTACCGAAGAGTTATTAACCTCTGTTATAAATAAATGAGAAACATCAACAATATCTGGACCAAAAGCAATAAAATTCAATTTTTCTTTTAAATTACTAAGTTCAAAGTCCATAACTGTAACGTTATCAGAAGATTGGGTGATGACAAACTTGTCGTTACCACTTCCACCATAAATCGTATTAACTCCTCCTCGAGCATTTATGATATCATCACCATCACCTCCTGATATAAGATTATTTCTATCATTACCTAACAAAACATCATTGAATTTAGTACCTATAATATTCTGTACATTTTTAATTTTCAAGCTCATAAAATTCTTCACCAGCTAGATCAACATATACACCTTGATCAAGATTTTCGAAGGATACTGTATTATCACCTGCACCACCATCAACTGTCATGTTTAACTGCGATACCATTACAGTATCATCTCCAGTGCCGCCATATACAGCCATTGTGTCATTATTGCAAATAATTGTGTCAGAATGATTAGAACCAATAACTATTTCCATATTGTAAATAGTATCACCTTCTGCACTACCTCCTTGTCCAGTTCCTTCCATTAGATCTATGATCACAGCCGCAGTGGAATCTTCATAACTCACGGTATCAATATCTTCTCCACCATCTAGGTAATCTGCGCCACCTCTACCTTGAATGAAGTCATTGCCTTTACCACCTAAAATTGTATTAGAGTTATTATTACCAATTAATTTATCACAACCTTGAGAGCCTTTTGCATTATTAAAGTTGACAATTTTGTTACTAAATTTTGGACTACAGAATGAATTTATAGCAATATTATTATCTGCACTAGAGGAACAGTATTCAGATCTTGATGTAGTATTATTTGCTATATTATCAACCTCTAAAATCTTGGCAACAACAGATGCTCCACTCTGATCATAACCATCATCCTGATAAGCAATCATAAATCTACCAAATCCCATATTACTAACATCAATGTGATAATGACTATTTGTATTGTCAGGACTCACTCTCTGTTCATCTATAATTATGCTTCCATCGATGTTGTAACCTTTAAGATAAACAGAACGCGTACCTGTCCAAACATTTTGCCACGCAATCATAAAATTATTTTCATCAAGTGTAGTAACAACTGGCTCATGAGGCTCAGTACTAATATCGTTAATTTTTGTTTGAGGATAAGCTTCCGAAAAGTCTGTTGAAAGAATTTTGTAGTATATATTATCGCCATATTTATAAGTAATTATAAAATTATTATCAGGAAAACAAGATAAATTAGAAACGTAACTACCAGAACCAGCTATTATTGTTTCTTCAGACGTATTATTGCTGAAAGAATCTCTTATTACTGCACTAATTCCATCAGTTGTACCCCATATAACAACGTATTCTCCTGAAGTAAACTTACATATATCAGAGTCAGATCCCTCATATACATTGCCGCCTATAATAAAATTATGATCAATTTTCTTCCCATTATAATCAAGATACTGCCCATATATTTTTCCTCCGTGCTCATTCCAAGATACTAAAATCTTTTCGGCCGAATTTAAATAGATCACAAATGGAGTTCTATTTGGAAGATCATTATTTTCACTTACCAAAACTTCATGGTCCTGACCGAACAATCTTGCTTTAATTGAGGCAGAAGCATAATTATCACTGTCCCCACCAGATAATCCATCTGGATAAGTACCCCAAACAAACACAGCGTCATCAGTATTTTTATTAAATGAAACACTCCCTCCATTATTTCTCCAAAAAACTTGGTCTCCTGTTGTATTTAGATTTACTCTATAGTGATTACTCGTAAAATTTCCTGAATAATCCATATTCACTGCGTAAATTCCCAAACCATCACCATCTTCTTCATCTGACTCCCAGGTTGCTAGGCCACCTTGGCATTCTGTAGAGTAGTATAAGCTTACAGCATATTGGGTCCCCTCAGTATATTTCGAGTTAATTAAAAATTCTGGTTTAATAACTGATAAAGTTGACATAAATTCCTCCTATTGATTTTTAATAAATAATACTGCAAATTTTGGCGTGTTGACTACTACTCGCAAAGCCAACTGAAGCATAACCATTAACTGTCCTGTATAGACACGATATTATCAATAACCCCATCATTAGTAGCTTTAAAACAATTTGTTCGTAGTAATTTGTTATTCATCTGAAGAGTAATCATAACTCTCTAGTCTTTGCATCCCGCTCATAATTTTCCTCATCCACAAATGATTAATACAAAATTTCAAAACTAAAGTAAGCTTACTCAGCTTGTGATATGCCAAACTTGCATCTACATAACTATATTACGGTAATAGAACTGCTTGTCTGTAGTAAAAAATCACCACAAAGTTATTTATCCAAGTAATCTGTTTTTATAAAATTGAATCATATCTGATTTGTAGTTCAAACCTGTTTTATTCCTAATCCGTTCAAGGTAGCTGTATACTGTGTTGATAGAAATACATAACTTTTGGGCTACAGTTTTTATTGTATGTCCTTCATAAATCATTGCTAATACTTTTAACTCTTGTATTGAAAGAAATTTTTTCAATTGAGTTGCAGAATTTGAATGAAATAACCTCAATACTCTGTTAGCAGCTAATGATTCTTTTTTTATATATTCTGACGTAAGCATAGCAAGATTAAATTCTTGAATAAATTGAAATAGATTTGAATGGTTCTTATTTGGGATAGATAAACCATTTCTATTCATTTCAAAAAATTTAATTGCTTCTAATAAAATCTGCTTGTTCCTAATGAACCACTTATGCCACCCATCTTCTGCATTTTGTTTGGTGAACCAGTATAGTTCTGTATAATCTTTGTTGGTCTTAGATACAGTTATCCCGTTCCAAATACCATGCTCTTTGTATATCTCCATTGCAGGACAAGTTGGCTCTTCTGGCCAAATAGTGAAGTTGTAGGGTTGATCAAAATAGGTGGTAACATTCCTAGCGCAGAATATGTGGCTGGTTTCTACATTGGTAACCCATTTCTTAAGGCATTCTAGATCTTCAATTATCTGGTAGTAGCGACCATCATTAAACACTATCATATAGCCGAAGTTGATGTTGAGATGTTGCTTTAGTGGGGCGATGATCTTCTTGAAGAGATCATGGGTTTGAGTTATTTTGTTCCAGGCTTCAGTGTTATTGTTACAATTCATCACTTACCTTTGTTATAAAATTATAGTTCCTCAGTTTGTTTTAAATAATCTTTCATTTCTCCTGCCATATTATAAATTATATCTATCCCTGATTCATAAGCATCCACAGTGTAATCAAATACTGGATCTATATATTCTTCTTTGATCTCATTTGCTATCAGATCCATGGTCATTCTGCTCATATAGTCAGTCGTGATTACTGTACTAGCAACTGCAACTGCTTGTTTTACTCCCATCATTATTGTAGATATGCTGCTTCTGCTATCACTATATTCAAATTGCGTGCTCCTAACTATAAGAAGGAGGGCTATGCTATCTGCTATATAAGGTATGGCTATATTTGAAGTTGTTGGGATCTGCTCATAATCTTGTTCTATTGAAGATTTATATAATTTGTAGCATTCAGCTCCACCAATGCCTGTATTTATCATTAGGTTATAGCTGTTTAGCTCTATCTCAGCTTCTGGCATTAACATTTTATTTATTAAATTATTGGCAAGTGTTGGAATTGTATAGGCCAACATAATTCCACTGCATTTATATGTAAACTCTGTTGAATTATCTGCAATGTCTGATTTTTGTTGCTTGAGATAATCAATAGACATTATCCTTACAGCATAACTTGCACTACCCGCAGAAGATAATGTTAAAGCGTAAGTGCATGAAATATCCCCATTTGGTAGAAGATAAACTCCTGTATAGCCAAGGATTATATGACTTCCCAATAATGCTGCACTATTATCTAATATTTTAGGCATAGTTATGTTATAGCCTAAGGTGTTCCCTGTAGCTTGAGTTATATATTTCATTAATGGTAGATATTCAATGAATTGTCTTGTATTTAGAAAGAATATTGTAGAATCATATAAACCTATAAAATCTTCTGTTTCAACGTAATTATCATTATTAGTTCCTGTAAAGCGTTCATATTTTATAGTATTTATATACTTTATATCTTTATATATTTCTTTTGTAACGTCTATGATCTCCAATCCAAACCGCTCAAAATTATGCAATTGTGCTAATTCTCCAGAAGCATCTATAGAGAGTAAAGTTGTGCTAACAGAAGCTTCTGACTTCTTAGAACCTGTACTTGTATGTTCTAAATTAAATAAATCATCATTTGGTAAATCTCCTCCACTTATAGGAGTTCCATCTAATTTTACAACAATTGTTGAATCTGAATCTGATGACTCATCTGAGAACTTATTATCACTTAATAAAAAACCGCTATTTATATTCTTGATCTCATTTAAAACATCTAATGGAATTATATTATTATTTTGTGAATCACTATCTTCCTCTGATGAGTTACTCTCTTCCTCTAATAAGCTACTATCTTCCTCTGATGATTCATCTGAGTCCTCATCACTGGGTACAAAATAACCATAGATCTCATTTAAAACTTCCAATGGCATTTCATTATTTGGTAAATCATTATCTTCCTCTGATGAACTATATTCGTTGCATAAAAGATTGGCTTCTAAATCATTTTTTCTCAATTCATCTTTTTTGGCTTCAATATCTCCAATTAGACTATATAATTTTTTATTATAATATCGATTGGCTAATCTATTTAGTTTCCTTTCTATATTATTTGTAATTAAATCTGGATTCTTTTCCCACACAGATGAGAATAGGGAAATTGCATAATTAACCACCTCCCCAGAAGGACTACTTAATTGTATCTTTATTAAGTTTATGAATTGTGCTGAAAGCAAATCAGATCTATTATTTATTAAAGCTTCAAGTGTGTTAAAAGCTTCTTCTCTTATTGAATGTTTTTTGTCACTAAGTAGTTTAAAAAGAGCGTAGATATTTTTTAGGTTAAATAAGTTTGGGTGATTTTGAAGTCTACTCATAGCTGCAAAAGCTTCTGTTCTTCCTTTATCAAAACTAAATAATTGTTTTATTAAATTATTATCTTCTATAGAGTTATCTGCAATTGGATATATTGAAGATATTTTTCTGGAGTAATAGCTATATAAATCTTTTTTAGGTATTTTATTGCTAAATAATACGTCTTCAAATAAACCTTCAGGCACATCAACAAATACATCAATACCAATTTTATGTGATTTATAAAAATATTTCTTTATATCATCACGATCTAGGTAAATTCTACGCCCTAATAATGTTACGAAAATAGCCCCAGCAGCTATAAAGGCAAAAGATACTTTCTTATATATAGTTTCTTCAATTCTTGGTGTGTAAAAAATAAAATTATCCTGAGATAATTCATTCATGTTTACATCATTTATTATAATAGTCTGATTAGAGTTTAAGTTTAAAACACATTGCTTATTTCTTTGATTCGAATAACTAACTATATTAGCATCTCTATTACGCCCTTCAATAAAGTAAAAGATGTCATGAATATGATGAAACTTTGTTAGGTCTATTGTTTGATATTTTGGCAAGAAGCCAACTATAGTTACTTTAGATATAGAGTTCTTTATTATATAAGCATCTTTGCCTCCATTAGAATTGATAACTATATCTCCAGGAGCGTTTACAATAAAACGCTCATTTTCAATTGAGCCATAAAAGGTACCATTTTTAGTAATGACTGTATTTACAAAATTATTTGTAGATATAATTGTTGGCATTATGCTTGGATAATTACTAGGACTAGTGGTTGGTTTACCGCTTGGTAGAGTAGATGGCAATATGCTAGGGTTAGGAGTTGGATTTCTACTTGGTAAAACAGATGGTAAAGCACTAGGACTAGCAATCGGTTGCTTAGATGGTAAAGAGCTTGGTTGATTAGTTGGAGATAAATCAGTTGGGTTAAAGCTGGGTTTAACACTTGGAGAAGTAGGCCTCGGGGTTGCATTGGGAACATGGCTTGGTGTATTTGTAGGAGAGGCGCTTAAAAACTGAATCGTTGGAGCAATACTAGGATCTAAAACTGGCTCATTTGTATGAATTGGTGAATTAGAAGGAGAATCTGCTGAATTAGCATAAATATTAGTAATTGCATAAACAGCCCCTGAAGATGTAATACCTTCAACTGTAGCATAGTGAAATGCTGTAGCAAAATCTTCAAAGCCATCATTATCTATATCTCCAATATTACCTACAACATAGCCTCCTTTATAACCACTAGAAACAATGACAGAGATCCCTTGTTCAGGCTTTAAGTCATTTAAATATATATCTGGTATAATTAATTTTCTGCTACCATAAATCAAATAATCTCTTCCTCTAAAGGAGCCTATTATAATATCACCTCTACCATCTTTGCTAGCATCGAACCCCCCAGCATCTGAATGTCCTATATAGCTATTTGTAGTTCCTGAAATAGTAAATCCATCACTAATAGTAAAACTTGATAAAGTTTTATTTTCAAACCATTCTGTCTGGCCATAAAATACATAATCTTTACCCGCAAATGAATCTATATAATAAGAACCTAATAGAAAGTCATCAATATCATCTCCATTGACTTTACCAAGCTTGGCGATACTACATCCTATTCTATCACCAATGTTAGCTCCTATTATTTTAAATCCTTGAGATAAAGATAGATGATCTAAATCTATGTCTAAATTATTAGTATTACTTCCATATAATACATAAACTATTCCTCTTTTAGATTCTGCATTTGGAATAGCTATCGCGAAATCGGAAATTCCATCTCCATTAATATCACCTATATATTCAATGGAATTATATAGTATTGCAAAATCAAGGGTTCCATCTCCATTAGCATCACCTATATACTCAATAGAATTACTTGATAACGATTTATAATTTGAACCACTTATGCTAAATACTCTATCTAAGAAGCTGGGAACAGTAATATCTATATTGTCATTACTACCTAAAACCACATAGATTATATCTAATCTATCTGAAGCTATTAAGATATCATTATAACCATCATTATTAGTATCTCTTATACCAACAATCTTTTTACCTAAATGGCCATAACTATTTGTTCCATCAATGTTGAAGCCATCTATAGAAAAATCATTATCTAAATCAATATCCTCAAAAGGAGTGTTTCTGCCATAAATAACTCTAACTCGGCCTTTTTGGTTGTCATGATAAGGAATGGCTACAGCAAGATCATCGATTCCATCTCCATTAATGTCACCAACTAAAGCGTAATTAAGAGGATTATCAGAATATATACAGAATTTATGATTTATATCGTCTAATTTATTGCTTTGTGGATTTTCAATATTATAAATAATACAGGCGCTTTTATCAGATGTGGCAATTAATAGATCAGGAATTTTATCTCCATTTAAATCACCAATCGAAGTAAAACTACTGGCTATTCTGTTACCAGTAAAGGATCCAGAAAAGGTTACTCCACGCCTACCTAGAGAATTAACGTCGATATCTTCTAATTCTCTCATAGTAGGAGCAAATGTAGGATAGAATGTAGGTTCTACTGATGGTACACTACTCGGCTCACCTGAAGGTTGTAAACTAGGCTTAGAGCTTGGCCGAGTTGAAGGTTGATTGGTTGGTTGAGTACTTGGTTGTATACTTGGTTGCGCAGTAGGTTGACCACTAGGCTGCATACTTGGCTGAGCTGATGGTTGATTGCTTGGTTGACTACTCGGTTGCCCTGAAGGACGATCACTAGGCTGCGTACTTGGCTGAGCTGATGGCTGTGTACTAGGTTGCTCACTTGGCTGACCGCTCGGTTGTTCAGTAGGTTGACCACTGGGCTGCGTACTTGGCTGACTACTCGGTTGTCCTGTAGGTTGCACACTGGGTTGAGCCGTTGGTTGTCCGCTCGGCTGTCCAGTAGGTTGACCCGTAGGTTGGTCACTTGGTTGCGCGCTAGGTTGATCTGACGGCTGCACGCTTGGCTGCCCACTTGGCTGAACTGTAGGTTGACCACTAGGCTGTGTACTTGGCTGAGCTGATGGTTGATCACTTGGCTGATCACTAGGTTGTATACTTGGCTGACCGCTCGGTTGTCCAGTAGGTTGACCACTAGGCTGCATACTTGGTTGAGTTGATGGTTGATCGCTTGGTTGATTTGATGGCTGACCAGATGGTTGCGAGCTCGGCTGTGTACTTGGCTGAGCTGATGGTTGATCACTTGGCTGATCACTAGGTTGTACACTTGGTTGAGTACTTGGTTGACTACTCGGTTGCCCTGAAGGATGATCACTAGGTTGCATACTTGGCTGACCGCTCGGTTGTCCAGTAGGTTGACCACTAGGCTGCTTACTTGGTTGAGTTGATGGTTGATCGCTTGGTTGATTTGATGGCTGACCAGATGTTTGCGAGCTCGGGTGTGTACTTGGC
>JAOARE010000019.1 GCA_025210695.1 Rickettsiales bacterium | reverse complement strand
CACGATCTGTTCAAGCAGATCATCACCCCATTAAAACAGCATCTTGGCATTAACTTCGGTTATATGATTGTGTTTAATGATGGCAGATACTACCAAATTATTGAGGACCTAGAATGTCTCAAAAAATGGGTGACTAATGTTAAAACAAGCCACATCTTCTGCGCTAGGAACGTTACCACCTATTTTGATCAACCATATAACTTCACCATCTGGCCAGAGGAGCCAATACCAAATTGTCCAGCAATGGAAATATACAAAGAATATGGCATGTGGAATGGGATTACAGTTTCTAAAGTAAGCAAAGACTATACCGAGCTATACTGGTTCACCAAACAAAATGCAGAAGATGGCTGGCATAAGTTGTTTATTAGGAATAAGCCATTTTTACTAAAATTTATAAAGTACTTTAACGCTCACAAAAAGATATTGCATTTTTCGGAGGATAATTTTGAGCAGAATACATTTAGACTTAGTACAAGTTTTAATACCCAATTAGCGAAATCAGGATATGCAAAATTAGAAATGCCCCCTGTTAAGGATATGATGAACATTATACACAGAAATGTATATCTAATTAATAAATGTCATAATAGACTTTCTAATCGGGAGGTAGAAGTACTTTCAATTATTTGTGATGGTTTTACCTATAAAACTATAGCAAGAAAATTAAATATTTCAGTTAAAACTATTCAACATCATGTGGAACATATAAAAAGTAAAACAGGTTTGCATTTTAAAGAAGAACTAATCGATTTTTATATAAAAAATATCAAAACTCATGGTTGATCAATAGGTAATTTGTACCCATTGATTTACAGAGAGCAGTTTCCTAATATTAAAACAGTCCTAGTTGCTTTTTTTATCGTTTACTAGGTGTGATTATAAAGAAGAGGTTTAGTATGAAAAATAATCTTATTAAAGTAAAAGCAGACGAAGATAGTACTTTAATTGGTGCGGGGTTCTCTAATGACTCTCAGCAATTGGTTGAGAATAATAGGTGTTATAGTACGACTGTATCTGGTATTTCCAGTGTTGAGAGTGTAATAGCACTTAATGAAGCAATGGTATTTGAAGAATTTGTTAAAGCCCTTAATTTAGATTTTAGCTATGGAAGTATAAACCTTTTTAAAACAGGTGGTGAATCTGATTTTTATCGTACGGTTATGGATGATTATTTATCTATGTCATTTAATTATTATCAAACTACCTTGCAAGAAGTTTTACTACAAGTTAATGGAATGGGCGAAGAAATATTAACAGATGAAGGCAAGACTTTATACAATAATGGTAATAACATATATTTTGGCATAGAATGTGGAGATAATTTTATTTCCTCATACAAAGAAGGGGCAATGCTATTGATGAGTATTAAGTTGGCTTTTTATACGCATCAAGAAAAACTTTCATTTGAAGCATCATCCGGCAATATAGGAGTTTTTTCTGAAGATATACAGGAATGGGCTCAAAAGACAAAAGCTGCAGGTAAAATCTCAATAATAGCTTATCAAAAAGGTGGTATACCAAGTGAGCTTGCTAACATACTTGATAAATCTTCGGAGGGAGATTATTATAGTATTTCATGTTCTCTGCAGGATATGGATGCTTGCGTTGATACTGCAAACAGTATGTTAGATTATGCATATTCTGATTTTTCTACACAATTTTCAGTTGACGGTACTAATAGCCAAAATATAACAGTGCTTGGAGATGGACAATATGAATATACCCCTACATATCGTTATGATTTACCAGTTGAGTCAATAGTTACTCCAGCAATTATTCATGAAAGAGTAAAAATGTCTGAAATTCTTGATGAAAATCAAAATTATTATAAGCCATTATCAGATTCCTTGTTAAAGACATATCCGGTGGAGTGGTCTACTAGTAGTGAAAATTATGCAGCAGCTAAATCTTTAAATGACGATGTGAAAAATAATGTAGATGTTATTTTAGATCCTGTTAATGGAGAAATTCAGTGTTTTTATGTTCCTGAGTCTTGTCTTAAAACTGGTGCAGTTATTCAAAAAAATATTAATCCAGTTACTGAAAGTAATCTAAGTTTTCTAGAAGATATAAAATATTATTTTTTAAGTGAGCAGTGGGGGGCATTTGTTTGGGATGGAGATGAATGGGAGAGCACAAGTGATCAAATCTATCAAATGGATCCTTGTTACACTAATCAAACTTCATCCGAAATACCTTACCTTACTGAATGGGGATTTTTTTATAAAGATATTTCTGGTGACAGTTGGCATTACTACTCAAATGGAGAACCTGAGGTGCATGAAGGGAGTGATCCCTTATATGAAATTAGTGATTATTGTAGAGATGGATATTCTCACGAGTGTTCAACAACAACAATAACTACATATATCTCTGAGTGGTATTTTACTACATATAACCAAACCATGTTTGGTAGTGATGTTGTTGCTTAATGTTTTAGGCATTGTAAACATCTAGTTAAGGGGCTTTATTTCTATGTTTTTAAGTAAAAGAAAAGCAAGAAGCCCCGGTATTCATTTTTAAACTATCAATTAGTTAGAACTTTTGAGGCATAGTTTTTATCGTGAAAGTTGAATTATTAAATACAAACAAATGGTTGTAGGATCTTTAGTGAGCAACATAGGTAATTTGTACCCATTGTTTTACAGAGAGCAATTTCCTAATATTCAATTAGGCCTAGTAGTTTTTTTTTCGTTTACTAGGTGTATTAAAAGAAGAGGTATATCATGGCAAATATAAATAAACTAAATGAAGGTAATAATGACGATTTAATAGGTGCTGGTTTCTCTAGTGATTCTCAGAAACTAGTTGATGGTAACAGATGTTTCAATAGTGCTATTTCTAGCACATCAGGAGGGGAAAGCCTAATAAAACTTGATACATGGTTGTTGTTTGATCAGTTTGCAAGCTCTATGAATATAGACTTTAGCCCAGGTAGTATAAATGTTTTTCTAAGTGAACCAGAAATTGATTTTTATCATTCTGTGCAAGATGATTATCTGGCCACTTCCTATAATTATTATAAAGTTGTATCTAAAACAAATTCATTGAGTGTTGCTGGCTATGAAGACTCAATATTAACTGAGGACGCTAAATTAAAATATGACAACGGAGAAAATCAATATTTTAATCAAATATGTGGAGATAATATTATCACTTCATATAAAGAAGGTGCCATGTTGTTAATGAGTGTAAAAATGGCATTTTATAATCATCAGGAAAAAGTTTCATTTGAAGCTTCCTCTGGAGATATAGGTGCATTCTCCACAGATATAAGTGCTTGGGCCAAGAATACACAGGCTGCAGGAAAAATCTCAATAATAGCTTACCAGAAAGGGGGGACACCAGCCAGTCTTTCTAATATTTTTAATGCAGATTCTGATGGCAATTATTATATAATCTCATGCTTATTACAAGATATGGATGCATGCGTTAATGCTGCAAATGGCATGCTTGATTATGCAAATACAGATTTCCCTAATCAGTTTGATTTAAATACCAATGAAAACACCACTGTATTGGGAGCAGGACAATATGAGTATACCCCAACATCTGATTATAATTTGACTGTTAGCTCTGTAGTTACACCAGCAATTCTTGGGGAGAGAATTAAACTGTCCAATGAACTTACAGAAAATAAAGGATACTATAAGCCGTTATCAGATGCTATCGTATATAACTACCCTGTTGAATTATCTACCACCAGCGAAGGTTATGCTGATGCATTGTCTCTAAATGAACAAGTAAATAATAATATCAATGTTCTTTTAAATCCAAATAGTGGTGCAATTCAGTGTTTTGATGTTCCTCAGGATTGTCTTAAAACCGGAGCGGCAATTCAACAAAGACTTGATCCTGTTACAGCAAATGATTTGGGATTTGTTGAACAAATAAAATATGTATTTAGCACTGGATGGGCATGTCTGTATTATAATTTTGAACAGTGGTTAAATATTAATAAACCTAGTCCAGAATTTGAGCTCACTATTCTTGAAATGGGTCCTTGCTACACTAATTACACATCATCAGCAATTCAGTATCTTACCTACTTTGAATTCAAAGCCCGTAATAATGGTGGAGACCAGTTCGATGTTTTCTCGACTAGTGAACAACCAATTTTACATGAAGAGTCAGATCCATTTTATGACGTTTTAAATTATACAGTAACAGGTTATGATACTTGGAATCGTACTGAAAAGCCTACAACTTGCACATCACCATGGTATTTTACACTATACGATAACGATAATAGTAATAATGCTATACTTGGTTCTAATAGCGAAGAAGGTCCTGATTATTTCTGTACTGATCTTTGTGTTTAATTATTACAAAACCAAAGGATGCTGACAGCTTGCCAGCATCCTTCAATGTTCTTGAAATATCTTATCAGTATTTTTTTAAATCTACCCTCTTTGCTCCTACTCGATTTAGTTAACCCTAAATTAACATTTATATTATATTTTTTAGTAATCCAATATTGACTGATTTGGAATATAGCATGGGCGCATTGCCTCATCAAAAATTAATGCATGCCTATCAGCGGCTGGCTTCAATTTTAGACAGGTATTAGCCTGGTTGAGGCTTTTATTGCAATTTGTGCAACTATATTTATGAGTGCAATAAAAGCTAGATCATCTAAAAAATTCTTACTTCCATACAGTTAGTTCAAAAGCATACTTTTTAACGTCCGACTAGGTAGTATATTAATTCAGTTTATATGAGAGTTTGCAAATAGTAATATCCACCTACCGCTTTTCAGTATTACAAACTTGTCTTTACTTCTGTATCCAGTAGAAACTCTCATATTTTTGAATGGAGAAAATTTATTTTTTAGACACATCCACTCCACCAGTTTCCGTTGAGTTGAACTCACTCTCCACTAATTTTGACCATTTCGTCTCCTACGCTCTACAACCCAATATCTGCCTAGCCTAGAGCTTCAGAAAAGCGAAATGGGTTTGTTGCTTCCACTTTCAGAATTCACCTCAAATAACCCCATTTTGACCATTTTTATCCCATATTTTATCTCCATTCTCCGTTTAGGGTATTGATTTTTAAATCCAGCAACACCCTCAGAAACACTGGGCTACAAAACTGGTTCGTAAATAGAGAGAGTCACTACTCCAAAGGGTTTTTATAAGCTAGTAGATTAACAACTGGATATATTAACCTATTAACAAAATAACAGTAGAAATTAAATTTTGCTATTGATTGAGACTGCTATATACGTTAAAATTAGTTTACGATTGCTCATACTATAATCTTTAAAATATTCATTATCTATATAGTATGATAAGAAAACAAAATTAGAGGACTTACACCATGTCAAATCCCATAGAAAACACAAAGGAACACGCAAAAACTCTAATACACAAAGGGACAGGTTATATAAATAATCAACAATTTGAGGAGAGCTTGCCCTATTTTTAGAGGCATGGAAAATTTGCACTGATTTTGACAAAGAAGGAATGGATCCCTTAACAGCAATGGCAGTAATAGGAATAGGAACAGCTAAGCATGGTAATGGAGAATGTCTAGAGGCTTTAAAATGGTATAATAAAGGATTTCTTATCAGAGAGAATGTTTATCAAGAAGAAGCCAGACCCGAAACAGCTAGTTTGTATAGAGTGATAGCTTTGTGTAATTTTGCTCTTGGAAAATACCGAGAGAGCCTAAGTAACTTTTATAAACAGCGAGATATGTTTGAAGAGCTAGAAAAATCTGGTAAAATTCCGCCTCAAGATATTACAGATATTTATAACAATATTGGTGTTTGTTATGAAAGATTAAATAACCATGAACGTTCTTTAGAAAATTATCAGATTGTATTGAACAAACGGGAGTTATTGTATCAAGCAAAATACAATGCAACTGAATTACCTCAAATTACTGATCCAACCGATAATCAGCTCATTAGTGATTACGCTGATGCACTTAGGAATGTGGGAGCTGCTTATTATAGATTAGGAGCTAACTATAGTAAAAGTGAATCACTTTTTCACCAAGCTTTAGAATTAAAAAAACGCATTTATGGCGAAAAAGAGCCGCGTGAAAATATTATAAATCTATATAAAGACCTCACTTTGACATATGAAGTGTTAAATAAAACGAAAAATAGCTCAGATTTTAAGATTAAGCAATTAGAAATGCAATTAAACTTTATAAAACCTACATCACAAAAGGAACTAGAAGAAAAAGCTGATATGTTAGACGAACTAGCAATTGCATATGAGAAACTCGAAGGTCATGAGCAAGAAAGTTTTTTAATTACGAGCAAGCTCTATTTGTACGTAGAAATATTAGTGAAGATCATCCAGATTTGGTTAAGTCATATAGTACATTGGTTGAATATCATAATAAGTTAAATAACACTGATGAAAGTTTGAATTATACAGCTGCATTACAACTATTGCTTAATAAAACTAATTATATAGAAATTGAACAAGATGGAAAAGATTTTGCTATCACTGAAAATAATCTAACTACTCTTCCAGGTGAGCAGCAACCAACAGGTGATGACAACACTATTAATTGATAATAAAAAATGCTATTAGATTCTAATTTATGGAGAGGACATTATGTCAATATCTAACAATTCTCTCAAAGTTGTTGGACCAATTTCGTCAGCAATTTTTTATTATAGAATGGGGTATGAATTATTTAAGCAATATTCAGCAAATATTGATAAGACTTTTGATAGTGGTCAAATTGGCGACAAGGTAGACGCCGTACATCGTGATTTTTGTGTACCAACAAATAAAGAATCAGATGAAAACAAGCTCATAAACCAAGAGAGCGTTACTACAAGGAGCCTAAATAACAATGCCATTTCAACTAAAGAAAGCGCTGCTAGTAATGATGTTTCGGCATTGCCCAATAATTATATACAACAATAAATAAAAATGTTATGATATCCTCTATATAACAAATATGGGGGATTATGACGATGATAATATGCAAGTCTTGCGGTTTCAGTGATTATGTAAAGAGCGGCTTTGCGTTTGGCAAACAAAGGTATAAATGCAAGAAGTGCGGAACTTTTTTAGAGAAGGTGACGCAAGACAAAAATACTCTACAGCCGACCACCTTAAGGTAATCAAGCTTTATTTAGAAAACTGCGGTATCAGGACTATAGAAAGATTAACCGGAATTCGTAACAGTCAAATCTCAAAATGGATTGAGAGCGCTGCGTCTTATGTAAAGTTAGCGTTTGAAAAAACCCATAATAACTTAAATTCAATTCAAGAAATAGAAATATTGGAATTAGATGAGCTTTGTACGTATATAAAAAAAGACCAAAAAATGGCGGAGAATTTACCTTCGTATGGATTGCTGTTGATAGACGGACGAATAAAGTTATTGATTTTGAAGTAGGCGACAGAAGTAGGCAAACTTATTTAAAGTTAGCCTTGAGAATAGAGAAGAAATATAAGGTTAAACATTTGTGTACGGATGGGTATAGCGCTTATCAATATTACAAAATATCTGAACATCATCATACGACCAAATCAGAAACAGCGTTGGTAGAGGCTAAGAATTCTATAGTGAGGCATTATTTAGCTAGATTTAATCGTCGAACTAAAAGATACAGTAAATCTATTAAAATGATTGTTGCTAGCTTAACTTTATTGTTTTGGAAAGATATGATAAACTTAAACTTCTATGTACAATTATTGGGCGATGCCAAATTTATGAATTTATAATATTTAAAAAAGAGGTAAGAGTAACATTATTTTAGGGCATTTATTAAGGATATAACTTTCTGAGAATCGTTGAATTCTATAGTCCTATTTTTAAGGATTTGATAGGTTTCATGTCCCTTCCCAGCAATCAGCAAATTATCTCCTGGTTGTAATTGTGATAAGGCAAAAGATATCGCCTCTTCTCGATCTCCAATTTCCTTTGCGCTAGTGCAGTTATTTATAATAGCTTGACGAATTTTTGCAGGATCCTCATTACGTGGGTTATCATCAGTGATAATTATATTGTCAGCATAATGTTTAGCTATTTCCCCCATTATAGGACGCTTTTCTATTTCTCTATCTCCTCCACAACCAAATATTACAAATAACTTATTTTTTGTAGCAAAGGATAAAGTTCTTAATGAATGTTCCAAGGCATCAGGAGTATGGGCATAATCAACAAAAACGCTAGCATTGTTATAGGTTGTTACTAATTCCATCCTTCCGGTAACAGCTTTTATTTTAGATAATACTGGCATAATTTTATCTGGATCTATACCGCACCCCATTAATAAACCAATGGCGCAAGCTATATTATATATTTGAAAATTGCCAACTAGATTAAAGGAAGTATTATAAGGTTTTCCTTCAATGTTCCAGGAAACCTCCTGTATGGTTCCAAGAGTTTTGATGGAATTGATTGTTATGTTATATGTTGCGTATTTATCTGTTTTTTTTCCATAACAGATAATTTTATGTTTACGTTCTAAACAATAGTCAAGCAGGTCATTATATTCAGGAATGTCTCCATTTAAAATAGCGAAGCCTTCTTTCATTAGATCAAATAAGTGCTGTTTTGCCTCAAAGTATTTCTCCATTGTATGGTGATAGTCTAAATGATCTTGAGTGAAATTAGTAAATGCACAGGCCTTAAATTTAACATGATCTAAACGATGTTGATCTATTCCATGGCTGGAGCATTCAAGGGCAGTATATTCAATGTTATTATCTACAATTTCATTAAGAATTTTATGCATTTCAATAGTTGCAGGAGTAGTGAGCTTAGAATCAATTTGCAGATCTCCCAATACTCCTAATGTTCCAATAGAGACGGATTTTTTATTTAAAGCACTTAGAATTTCTATAACAAAATGAACTACTGAGCTTTTTCCGTTCGTGCCAGTCACTCCCATTAAATATTTAGGTTGCTTTGGATAAAATTGCTCAACTAATTCCCCTAAGGTTACCCGGGAATTAGAGGTTTTAATATAAGTTATTCCTGAAATTTTTTCTATTTCTTCTTGGTGAATAATGATGTTTGCACCATTGGCCACTGCTTTAGCTATATAATTATGTCCATTTTGCGTGGAGCCATTTATTGCTACGAATATGAAGCCTGGCTTTACTTCACGCGAATCTATTGCAATTCCTGAAACTTTACTAAAGTCTATGTCCATCATGTCCTTATATTCTTGAATTACTTTAACTATATATCTATACTCTAGAGAAAATATATAGGAAAATATTAGTTATGAATATAAAAATTCTTTCGAACACTATAATTAATCGTATTGCTGCCGGAGAAGTTGTAGAGCGTCCGTCTTCTGCTGTAAAAGAGTTAGTAGAGAATGCAATTGATGCTAAAGCATCTAGAGTCGATATTATTATTGAGAATGCTGGACGAAATTTGATTACCATTATCGATGACGGTATCGGCATGAATAAGGAAGAATTATTATTAGCAACTGAACGTCATACAACATCAAAATTACCAGATGAGGACATAAATAATATAGAGTTTTTTGGCTTTCGAGGGGAAGCTTTGCCTTCCATTGCTTCAGTGAGTAGAATAACTATTACTTCTAGGCCTCAAAATGATACTTCAGAATTTGCTTGGAGTATTAATATTATTGGAGGAGAAAAACAGGAGCCTCATCCTGCTTCTCTTTCAAAAGGCACCAAGATTGAGGTGCGCGATTTATTTTTTGCAACTCCAGCTCGTTTAAAATTTCTTAAAACTGAGAAAACAGAAATCCATTACATCGTTGATTGTTTAAAGAAAATTGCTATGGCTAATCCAAATATAGCATTCAGTTTAACCAGTGAAGGGAAAGAGATATTTAATTATGATGCTTATGATGGTGAAGAAGCTCTATACAACCGCCTTAATGATATAATAGGCAAAGGGTTCAAAGAGAACTTTACTTATATTCAATCAGAAGATTCTGACTATTCTTTGAGGGGGTATATTAGTGCTCCTACCTATAACGTTGGTACTTCTAATGAGCAATATTTCTTTATAAATAAACGCCCGGTAAAAGATAAACTGTTATCGATGGCTGTAAAAATAGCCTATCAAGATTTTATTCCTCATGGCAGACATCCATTATTATGTTTGTTTCTAGAAATAGATTCGGTTTTCGTTGATGTGAACGTTCATCCTGCTAAATCTGAGGTTAGATTTAAAGATAGCAATTTGATTCGTGGAGCAGTAATTTCTGCTATAAAACATGGAATTCGTAGTATAGGTAAGCAAGCCTCAGATCACTTAACTGAGGTGGCTATAAGTTCATTCATTCCAGAGAATGTGCCTTCTATGCAAGAGCCTTCAAGGGCACAATATTCTGCTTCCCCAAAGCCTAATTTTACAAGACCAGTTATTCCAGATGCTCAAACCACTGCGGCTATTTTTGCTCCCATAGAACCGATGGTTAACGCAGAGCCTGCTGAATTCGATCAAGCCCAAGTTAATTTTCCTTTGGGAGCTGCTTGTGGACAAATTCATGATACTTATATTATTTCTCAAACTGAAGATGGAATGATTTTAATAGATCAACATGCAGCGCATGAGAGAATATTTTATGAAAGGCTAAAGAAAGAAATATTAAACAAACAAATAAAAACTCAACGTCTTTTAGTTCCAGAAATTATTGAATTGCCTGAGCATGTAATAGAGCAGCTGTTGGCTAATAGAGAAGAGTTTGTAAATTTAGGATTATATTTTGAAAGTTTTGGTAGTAAAGAGATTTCAGTAACTGAGTTACCCGCATTATTGAAATGCAAAGATGTGAAAAAACTAATACTTGATATAGTGGATGATTTAAATGAATATAACCAACAAGTTTCCTTAGAAAAGAAGATACAGCATTTTTTAGCCACTTTTGCTTGTCATCATAGTATTAGAGCTGGGAGAAACTTGAGTATAAAAGAAATGAATTCCTTGCTTCGTGAAATGGAGGATTGTGACCATACCGGTCAATGCAATCATGGGCGCCCAACTTATATTAAGTTAGATCTTAAGGCTATAGAAAAACTATTTGAAAGAAGTTAGATTTATATCGTTTGTAGAAAATCCTTTAAGGCTGTAGTAAAGTCTATAGGATTATCTCTGTGAACTGCATGACCTCCATCTAAAACAGTTAGCTTAGTATTAGGCCTTCTGCTAGCCATTTGTTCTACATGTTCTTGTGTTAATACAATGCTGTTTTTGCCTCTAATTAATAAACAAGGACAATCTGTTTTTAACCAGTCATTCCAGTGGTTGCCACTAAGATAACTATTTGAGATTATCATTTCTTTAGGATCAAACATAAGTTTCCAGCCCGCATCTGTTTCACAAAATGAATCTTTAAGATGAGAACTAAAGCGTGGGCCAATAGCTTGTAGAAGTTCTTCTTTTGTTTTGTAAGTTCCCTTCCAAGCAAGTGAGAAGCTTAGATCAATTGATAGGTTAGCGCCTATATCTTCAATGACCATAGCGCGTATTAGTTTGGGGTTTTTGGCAGCGAATTGATATGCATTAACTCCTCCCAAGGAATTACCCCTTAATACAACTGGTTTATTGATATTAAGATGTTTTAGAAGAGCGCTAATGTCATCAAGATAATCTTTTCTAGCGTAAGAATCAGCATGATCTGTATATCCATGACCTCTCTGATCAAGAGCAACAATACGCCATTTCGGAGATAACTCATCAGCTATTTTAGAAAAAGTTTTCCCTTGCATAAAATGAGCATGTAGGGCTATTAATATTTTACCATCACCTCCAGAGTCAAGATATGAGAATTTTAAATTATCGTGAGTGAAGAAATATCTTTGCATATTAGATATCCAGGTTGCGTTTAAAATTAATGCATTTCTCTAAGAAGAAAATACTTAATATTAGCAGAATCACACTATAATATCCATAATATCTATAGAAGGTGAATTTTGTAATATAGCCTGGCAATTGAGCATCTAATATTCCAGTGGTTAGAAGAGGGAGGCTTTTTGTTATATTGCCAAAACTATCTATGATTGCTGAAATTCCGGTGAGTGATCCTCTAGCCATTGGGACGCCTTGTTCAATGCTTCTAAACTTAGCTATTGCCAGATGTTGGTGGGGGCCTATGCTGGTGCCAAACCACCCATCATTAGTAATATTAAGAATCCATGTGAAAAATCCTGGATTGCTTTCAGGGAAAGCAGCCTCATAACATACACTTGGCATAAATGGATGGCGGGCATTTATAATTTTACCACCATCTCCTGTGCTATAATCAGTTCCTCCAGAAGTTAGTTTACTTATAAATGGCAAGATAGTTCTGAAAGGAATAAATTCTCCTAGTGGTACTAAATGAATTTTATCGTAATAATCAAAAACCTCTCCATTATGGTCAATAGCATATAAAGAATTCCAGTGTTTTTCTCCTTCTCTACGTGTGGCATTTAGAATGAGCAAAGAATCTTCAGGTATAACGATTCTTAATGTATCAAGCATTCCAGGGGTATTTAAAGAATATTCATGTGCTCCTTCTGGCCAAATGATATAATCAATCTTTTCATCCTTTGAAGTTTTGCTGGCATTAATATGTTTCATGAAATTAAAATGATGGTTCCTCATTCTAGAGTAGATGTTTCGATCAATATTGGCTTGAATGATTCGAATTTTAGCATCTTGCTCGGTAAGTTTGGGAGGATTATTTAGACGATACTCACCATAAAGATAGCAAGCTATAAAGCTAATTAGGGCTACATATATAATAGATAACTGGGATATATCTTTTTTTGTATAAATATTAACTGCAGAATATATTGCCCCTGCCCAAATCAGGCTTAAAAAACTTAATCCCCAGATAGAAAATAAAGATGCGCTTTGGCTAATGATATTTGAGTTAGACCAAATATAACCAATTAATATCCATGGAGATTCAATATAAACATAACTGCGGATGAATTCTACTGCTAGCCAAATTAGTGCTATTAAGAAGACGTTATTTTTTGCAAATTTTGTAATTAAATATCCTAGCAAAATAAAGTAGAGGGCAAAGAATGCTGGGATAAAAATTATTCCTAAGGGATATAGCCATAGCAGCTGGTCGCCATAAGTTAATACGGATTCACTTGGCCAATGATAGCTGTAAATATAATATCCATATCCAAATAAAAATGAAAACCAAATAATTTGCTTGGTATTTTTTATTGTATTAAGTAAATAAAAAAATAGAGAAAGTGAACATAGAGAAGCAATAGCATAGTTAAATGGTGGTTGACCGAAGGAACAAATTAATCCTAAAATGAATGCAATTAAATATAATTTTTTCATTTTATGAGAGATATGGCGATTGTGAACATTAGGCATCCTATCATGAAATCTAAAATCTTCCAAGAGATTGGTTTTTCAAATAATGGTTTTAAAAATGGTGCAGCAAAGCTAAGTGCAAAAAACCAAAAACATGAAGCGGTAATGGTTCCTAGGGTAAAAGATAGTTTATGGTCGCTTGAGAAATTAGCGGTAACACTGCCTATTAAAACGCAAGTGTCCAAATAAGCATTGGGATTAAAAAAAGTTACAACCAAAGCTTTAATAATTACTTCTTTTAAATCTAAAATTCTGGGCTGGGTATTAAGATCTAATCTATTACTTTTGAATGCTGAGTAGAAAGAAGTTAGGCTATATCCAAGTAAAAACAATACTCCTCCCCAGTGGAAGAATTTTAGCAGAGATTCATTAGTGGCTATAAGTTCTCCGAATCCGTAAATTCCTGCAATAATTAATAATGTATCACCAAAAGAACAAATTATTGCGATTATAAGATTATGGCTTCTTAGAATTCCTTGTTTTAAAACAAAACTATTCTGTATGCCAATGGCAATAATTAAGCTCAGTAAAAGGCTGAATCCTTGAAAAAACAAGGTATAGGAGAAGGTCATAAAATTTATATATTATAAAGATAATTATTAATCTTTAATCTATTTTTATAGGAAGTCAATACTAGTGTAAATTTATGAGATATTTTTATTTATAAAAGATATGGCTATTGTAAACATTAGACAGCCTATGAAAAAGTCAAGAATTTTCCAAGAGAGTGGTTTCTTAAAAAGTGGTTTTAAGAAGCGCGATCCAAAACTAAGAAGAAAAAACCAAATGAATGCAGCTCCTACGGCTCCTATGGCGAAAGGTAATTTATCTGTATCTGAAAAGCTTGCACTAACACTACCAATTAAAATGAATGCTTCAAGATAAGTGTTAGGGTTTAAGAAAGTTACAGCTAGAGTGATAAGGATTACATTTTTTAAGTCTAGAAGTTTAGTTTCAGTGTTTAGTTTAGTTTTGTTTTTTTTAAAAGCTGAATAGAAAGACATTGTTCCGTAACCCATTAAAAGAACAATTCCTCCCCAATGAAATAAGGCCATAAGTGGTGCATTATCATCTATCATCATTCCAAAGCCGTATATTCCAGCTACAATTAGAATTGTGTAACCAACAGAACACATTGATGCAATGAGGAGATTATAATTTTTGAGTATCCCCTGCTTTAAAACAAAGGTGTTTTGCATTCCAACTGAAACGATCAAGCTGAAACAAAGACTAAAACCTTCAAAAAACAAAAGAGAGGAAAAACCCATAAAGTTACCTTTTATATGATTGCTTCAATTAATAATCGCTTTAATTTTGTTAGATGTCAATATTAGTTATTTCCCTCTTCCTTTTGATCCTTTGTTTTTTCCTATATTTGGCGTAGGTGATTTTGTCATAGAGAATGAAGACATTTTTTATGAAAAAACTGATCATGAATTATCTAAAGAATTAATAGTAAGATTGGTTGAGTTAGAGACATATGGAACTAACTCTAAAACAATGGAAATATTCAATCCACTAAGGTATAGTATTTCCTCTTTATAATCAGACTTAGTAATCCATACTATAGGATAGTAAAGGCAATCATCTAAAGGAAGCAGAGTAGTTTTGCGAAAAGCCACAATTACAGCTTCTTCTTCAGCAGTTAATACAGTTGAATGAATCTCCTTAGGTCCCATGACGGTATCATGAATATAATTTCGCTTTTGCCATTTAGCTACAATTTTAGGATTAAGAGGATAACTTTTAGCCAGGTCATTTAAGCTCTCTTGACTATTTTGTATTGCTCTACGCACTGCCTCTTTCGTTGTGGCGAAGCTGTGTAATATTTGTCCCATAATACCTCCTGGGTCATAGATGATAATTTACTATTATTTAAACCATCACACAATGGGACCATGCACCTAGCTATATGTCCTATTATTTATAAGATTTGTATTATTTGAACCAGTACAATCTTCCATCAACTTTAAAAATATTCAACCCAATAAAATAGAACTTTGTTGAGAAGACAACATCAAACCTCGAATAGAAAATTAAATATCAAACTTTATTAAAGCCAAAATTCAAACCACCCTACTAAAATCTGTATGGATGGTATAATTTTTAAAAGGGCCATTTATTCTATAAGAAGTTGAAAAGCTGTCCTCTGAATAAATGGTCATGTTTAGAAAATATTGATCCCTAACGCAATGATGTGTATGGCAAATATTTACTGGAGTTACCAAACTTTCATCGATAAAAAATTGATGCAATAGGCTATAGTCACTTTTGTATATACGTAGATTTGAAGAGCAAAACCTAAAAATAAGCTTTTGTTGAAAAAGCACGGTTTTATTATAACGACCTTTCTCTGTGTAAACTCTTTGATCCTTCTTCCCAATCGAAAAATTTGCTACACCCTCGAAATAAATTTCTGGGAATAAAATTTTTCTCTTAAATGAATATTGTCCTTGCAGTAATTGATTAAGAATCTTCTGCATCCGAAACAGGCTCAGCATACATCTTAGCCTTTTCTAGCGCTTTATCTAAATCTGTCTGAGAACAAAGACCTAACAATACTGGATCACGAGGTTTAATATTATTAGTGTTCCAGTGAGTGCGCGCTTTAACCGCAGCAATAGTGGTTTTAGTTGTTCCAATCAGCCTTACAATCAATTGATCAGGAACATGTGGATAATAACGAACAAACCAAGAAATTGCATCCGGCTTATCTTGTCTTTTAGCTATTGGAGTATAATGCGCAGTTTTACGCTTTTTATTCATAATTTTTATGTGTTTCTGCGCTTGACCAGAAAGTTGTAACTTAGCCTTAGGATCTTTTTCGCAACGCTTTATCTCTTCTTTAGATAACTGCTCATTAGAAATTGGATTTTCTCCAATAATACCAACAGCAACTTCATCATCAGCTATGCCTTTCACTTCTAATGGGTGCATCTCACAGAATTCAGCAATTTGATCAAAAGTTAAAGTAGTGTTTTCAATTAACCACACAGCTGTAGCTTTAGGCATTAATGGCTTAGTCATAACAATTTTCCAAGTTAAGAATTAACATTTAAGATTAAACTTAAGCAAAAATCACAAGTTTGTCAATGTTTCATTTAGGCTGGATGGAAAGAATATTGTAATATTTCAATATTAGATAAACACCCCTCAACATTACACTTCAAGGCGGTTACAACCTCATTTTATCAATGAACATTGATAGAACATACATAAAATAATAACTGTTTATTTCCTTTGTCATTACAGAGTGCTAAAGTAGCTTTAGCATTCAAAATACTCCTTGCAGTGACCTCAAAAATACCACAAAACCTGATGAATAAGTGTTACCGGATCATGGGAGTTGGTGTTTTGGATCTTCACCTTAATACTTACCAATCAGTATTTTGGTGCTCGAAACCAAATAAAGAAAGTAATCGTTGATATTTACGATTCTTTGACATGGCCAACATAGGATCTTCTTTTATAATTTCTTTAGCCTGAAAATTTGCATCGGCAATCAATTGGTGATGAGCTATAAAATCTACAGTTTTAAAATTAGGTAATCCACTTTGTTTAGTTCCTATTATATCCCCCCCTCCTCTAAGTTTTAGATCTTCTTCAGCCAATACAAAACCATCATCTGTTTCACGTAAAATTTTTAGTCTCTGCCAAGAAATATTACTAATTGGTGGTTGATATAATAAAATACAATGAGATGATTTATTCCCCCTACCTACTCTTCCCCTCAACTGATGAAGTTGAGACAAACCAAAACTTTCAGCGTTCTCAATAATAATTACCGTAGCATCAGGAACATCCACTCCCACCTCAATTACCGTGGTAGCAACTAAAATACGATAATCTCCTTCAATGAATTTATTTAAGTTTTCCTGTTTAATTTTACTATCTAACTGTCCATGAACTAAACCAACTATTCCAGGATAACATTTAGACAATTCATTCACCCTAGCTTCAGCAGCAGTTTTTTCTAAATCTATATCAATAGGCTTGTCTTCTGACTCAGAAATTAATGGACAAACCCAATAAATTTTACCTTGAGATTTTAAAATATTATCTAAAGACTGGATAATGTCATTTAATTTTGACTTAGGTAAAATAGAAGTTTTTATAGGGACTCTAGATTTAGGCTTCTCAGATATTTTAGTAATATCCATATCTCCATAAAGAGCTAAACTTAAACTACGTGGAATGGGAGTAGCTGACATAATCAATAAATCAGCCTTATTTCCTTTATTAACTAATGAGAGTCTTTGTTCAACACCAAAACGATGCTGCTCATCAATCACTACCAAAGCTAGATCATAAAACAGAACTTTGTCTTGAAATACCGCATGAGTTCCAACTAGAATCTGCAATTCTCCTCTAGATAATTCATCCATTATTATTTTACGATCTTTTGCTTTTGTCTTTCCTGTCAACAAAGCATATTTAATTGGCAGTTTTGTAAAAAACTTTTCTAATGTTTGAAAATGCTGATTCGCCAATACATCTGTAGGAGCCATCAATACAGCCTGCTGCCCCTTGGACTCTACAACATTTAATATTGCTGCCAAAGCTACTACTGTTTTGCCACTACCCACATCTCCTTGCAAAAGCCTAGACATTTTATTACAGGACTCTTGATCAGAAATAATTTCAGCAATAGCATGATGTTGACCATGAGTTAACTCAAAAGGCAAGTCACATAAAAAGCTCTTTAATAAATCCCCTTTGGCTACAATTGACCTCCCCATTTGTTTATTTTTATACTGCCTAAGCAAATTAACCATAAGCTGAGTAGCCAGTAATTCATCATAGGCTATTCTTTGCTTTTCAGGAGCATAAGGATTTACACTAGAAATATCTTTTGGATGATGAATTTTATATAATGACTCTTTAAATCCATCCCATCTAAATTTTTTTATAACAGAAGCACTAATCCATTCTTCATCTTCTTGCAAGTTATCTAAAGCAAAACTAATATATTTTTGAATTTGTTTATTAACTATTCCATAAGTTAAAGGATAAATAACTTCATCTTTAATAATAGGAGCATGTGGCTTATTAGGATTAAGAACCTCAGGGTGAGCAAGCTGCTTAAAACCATTAAAAAGTTCTATTTTCCCAATAGCTATAATTTCACTATCAACTTTCGCCCATTTCAATAAATATTGAGGATTATAGTTAAAATACAATAATTGAATTCTACCGGTATCATTTCCACAATATATTTTAAATGGCTTTCTCCTAGAAAAATTAGGATTATTTGGCTGATCTATATCAATAATTTTTAAACGCAGAATCACTAAATCCCCTCCATTAATGGAATGTAAAGGAGGATATAAAGATTTATGGATAACATTGTTAGGAAAATGCCAAAACAAATCAGCAAAACAAGTTATATTAAGACGCTTAAGTGATTCTTCAGCCTTAGCTCCAAGACCCGGAATTGCACTCAAGTTATTTCTCATAAAATTGCCCTAACATAACTATAAAATCATATAAAGCATAATATCACAAAAGAACCTAAAGAACCATCCAGAACTCAAAATACAAGCAGTATTTAAAACCTAAACACACTCAAAAAATCTTGAGTCTATCTTAGCTTAGATATTCTATATCCTTGCAATTTTCTCTTAATGATGTATTATTGTCCAAAATATTTACAGAGTCTCTCAAAAAATATGAATCAGTTACCAACGAAGTATAATCACAAAAATATTGAACATAAATGGCAGAAAATCTGGTTAGATAAGGGCACATATAAATGGGAAGAAAACCTTCCTCGTGAGCAAACTTTTGTTGTTGACACCCCTCCACCAACTGTTTCTGGCCTCCTTCATATGGGACACATCTTCAGCTATACTCAAGCAGATTTTGTAGCACGTTTTCAAAGAATGTCAGGTAAAACTATTTTTTACCCTATTGGATTCGATGACAATGGATTACCTACTGAAAGGCTAGTTGAGAAAGTTAAGAAAGTCCGCGCTAGTTCCATGCCAAGAGAAGAATTCATTGATTCATGTAAAGAAGTAGTCGTCGAAGCTGAAGAAGAATTTCGTAAATTATTCAAATCCGTTGCCTTAAGTGTTGACTGGGAACAGGAATATCAAACTATCAGCGAACGTAGCACTGCCTTATCTCAAATGTCATTTCTTGACTTAGCAGATAAAGACCGAGCCTATCGTAAACTGCAACCAACTCTATGGGACCCAATAGATGCCACGGCTTTAGCTCAAGCTGAAGTTGTTGATATTGAAATGCCAAGCATCATGAATGAAATAATTTTTAAGTCAGAAGATGATGAAGAATTGGTGATAAGCACCACTAGACCTGAATTATTACCATCTTGTGTGGCAATATTTTATCACCCTGAAGATTCGCGCTACCAACACTTGGCTAATAAAAAAGCTGTTACTCCATTATTTTCTGTAACCGTTCCAATTCTACCTGATGATAAGGTGGACATTGAGAAAGGCACAGGACTTGTAATGTGTTGTACTTTCGGAGATACAACTGATATTGATTGGTGGCGCAATTATGATTTACCTCTTAGAATTATACTTAACAAATATGGAAAGTTAGACTTTACTAATGCAGATTGGATAATATCACAAGATTATAATGAGCAATTACAAAACTTAAAAAGTAAAGCTGCACGGGAGAAAATTTTAGAATTTCTGGGAGAGTCTGTGATTAAACAAGTTCCTATTACTCATGCTGTTAAATGCGCTGAAAGATCTGGAGCTCCTTTAGAAATTTTAGTAACCTCTCAATGGTTTATTAAACTACTAGATATAAAACAAGAATTATTAGACCAAGTTGCTAAATGCAATTGGAATCCGTCTTATATGAAAGTAAGATTAGATCATTGGATTGAAGGACTAAAATGGGATTGGTGTATTAGCCGCCAACGTTTTTTTGGTGTTCCATTCCCTGTATGGTATTCTAAACGTAAGGGAGAAGAAGGAAAAATACTTTTTGCTCACCCAGAAGATTTGCCCGTTAACCCATTAATAGATCTTCCTCGTGGATATGCAAAAGATGAAGTTGAGCCAGATTTTGATGTTATGGACACCTGGGCAACAAGCTCTATTTCTCCTCAATTAAACAGTGGAGCTATAACTAAAAAATATTCTATTGATTATGACCGTCATCAAAAATTATTCCCCGCTGATTTACGCCCACAGGCTCATGAACTAATTCGCGTATGGGCTTTTTATACCATTGTAAAATCCTACCTTCATGAACAAATTATTCCTTGGAAAAATTTAATGATAAGTGGATGGTGCTTAGCTGCAGATAAAACTAAAATGTCTAAATCCAAAGGAAATGTCATAACACCTGTAGATTTGATAAAAGAAAAAGGAGCTGACATCGTTCGTTATTGGGCGTCTAATTCTAAATTAGGAGCTGATATATCATATTCAGAAGAAATATTTAAAATTGGCCATAAACTAATTAATAAACTCTGGAATGCAGCTAGATTTACTGAATTGCAGCTAAAAAATCTAAAAAGCGACCCCAATGATAAGAATCTCATATTTAAACCTGTAGACCTTTGGTTAATAACAAAACTAAAAAAAACTATTGAAAAGGCTACTGATGAATTTAATAAATTTGAATATTGTAATGCTAGGGCTGCAATAGAAGATTTCTTTTGGAATATTTATTGTGATAATTACATAGAAATTGTGAAAACTAGAGCATATGACGAGAAAGCTTTGGATAGTAAGGGACAAACCAGTGCATTAATCACCATGCATCACTGCATGAAAAATCTACTCAAATTATTTGCTCCTTATTTACCACATGTAACAGAAGAAATTTATTCTTATCTATATGCGGGTGAAACTCTGGTTACCCAAAGGGGAAGCTGGCCTAAACAAGAAGAGTTTCAACAAAACAAAGAATCTGAAGAATTAGGAGATGGTCTTCTTGATATTTTAGACACCGTACGTAAAATAAAGGCAGCGAATCAACTTTCTGTCAGCTCTCCTATAAAGAACCTTCATATAATAAATCTAAAATCTGATCTAGATATTGCTTTGATATCCGATGATTTGATGAATGTAACAAAAGCCCAAAATATTTCAAATAACAAAACAAATGATATGATCTCTACTGAAAAAGAAATGTTTATGATTGAATGTGAGTTTAATAATGAAAAAAATTGATATTTTTATTGCTGTTTTGGTAACCCTAGCCTGGGGAGGAAGCTATATTGCTATAAAATATACAGTTATTGAGATACCAGGACTTCTATCAATTGCTATAAGATTTATAATAACTAGCGCCATATTCCTACCGTTCATCCCCAAACCTAAAATACATTTTGGTAAAATTTATTCGCTAGCATTGGTAATGGGAGTATTTTATATAGGACTACTCTATTATGGTTTATATTTAGGAATAAATACAAGCCTTACTGTAATAATTGCCCAATTAAATATTCCTCTCTCAATAATCATTGCGCGCTTTGCTTTAAAAGAACATTTTACTTTAAGCTCAATCATAGGTGTTTCGCTAGCTTTAATTGGGGTGCTTATTATAGTTGGTGCACCACAAACAATGGGCAACCCCATTGCCTTTATAATGTTAATATTTTCCGCATGTTTTGGCGCAATATTTAATATACAAGTGAGAAAATTAAATACAGTCTCCCCATTGTCATTGCTATGCTGGTCTAACCTAATAGCAGCGCCACATTTATTATTAATGTCATATTTTATTGAAGGGAACCCTTTCCAATTACTTGAAGGAACAACATATAAGCTTTGGTTAGCTTTAGCATATAGTATTATAGTAACTGGAGCCGGTATTATACTATGGTTCCGTCTATTGCAAACATATCCAATTCATAAAATTATGCCTTTCCACCTTTTGACTCCATTCTTTGGTATTTTACTTTCTATACTATTCTTGGGAGAATTTCCTTCTTGGCCCGTATTACTAGGAGGAGCCATTATATTAAGTGGAATAGCAGTAACTCAAACAAGAATTCTCCCCTTATTAACAAATAAAAGGTTCTAAACATTATCTAAATAAATTAGATCGCTTTATGGAAAAATAAATATAAAAAAAATTCACCTAATAAACAAATTATATATCAATAATGTGATTTTGGTGAAATAAAACCGAAAGAAAGAGCAGGGCGCTATTATTACTGGAATCTAATGCCTTTAAAATAAAGTATCTTTAAAGCCTAATTATATAGCCTTTACCTCTAACAGTTTGAAGAAACAATGGACGGCTTGGATTATTCTCAATTTTAGAACGAAGACGAATAATCTGCACATCTACAGATCTCTCATTAATACCCAACTCTTCAGCTAATTCCTCTCTACTAACAATTTTATTAGAATTCTTCAATAAACTATTTAATAAACTATACTCACTCTGAGTAAGAAATATTTTCTTATCTTTTTGCAATAATAATTGGCGTGGTAAATCATATATAAAATCACCAAAATAATAAAAACTCCTGCTCTCTTGACTTCTCTTGAGTATCTTTGTTATTCTCAGTAATAACTCTCTGGGCTCAAAAGGCTTAACTAGGTAATCATCCGCCCCAACTTCTAATCCTGCAATACGATCATCAACTTCTCCCATTGCAGTTAGCATCAGAATAGGAATATTACTATATTTACCAAGACGCAATCTTTTTGCAAATTCAATCCCTGTTTCCCCAGGAATCATTACATCTAAGATAATTAAATCACATTCTATTTCTTTCAATAAAGATATAGCCTCTGTTGTATTTTTTACTATAGAAACGAAATAGTTATTCTCAACTAAATACTTCTGTAATAAACTTCTAATTCTAGAATCGTCATCAACAACTAATAAATGCTGAGTCTTTTTAGGATTTTCCATGTTTCCATTCTTTTTTGAAAATTATACAAAGCAATACTATGCCAGGAATACCAGCTATAGCAGTGATCCAAAAAAACTTAACCCATCCAAAGTAAGCCACTAAATATCCTGCTGGTGCAGAAAAAATAGTTCTCCCCATACTAGATAACGATGATAGCAAAGCATATTGAGTAGCAGTATAGGCAATATTACAAAGGCTACTTAAGTAAGCAACTATAACAACATTGCTTATTGCACCAGTGAAGTTCTCTACTGCAATCACCGCAGATAACACAACTAAATCATGACTTGTATTTGCGACCCATATAAACATTAAATTAGATAAAATTTGTAATACCCCTGCTAAGAATAAACTCTTAAATGTTCCCATGCGGTAGTAAATTAAACCACCGATAAACAACCCTGCCAAAGTCATAAAAAATCCAAATCCCTTGGTTATATAGGCTATTTCACTATTAGAAAACCCCATATCTACATAAAACTTACTTTGTAGAGAAAGCAATAAAGTATCAGCAAATTTATAAAAAATTACAAATAGAAGAATACATAACCAATGTTGTTGTTTAGAAAAATCTTGAAGCGAGTCAGGCAACATATTAATGGTCTTTCTTTTATAATAAAACCATCCTATAATCATAACCCCAAATATAATTTTAATTACAAGATTAGCTTGCAAATGTTCTAACAAAGCATGAATAAGAATGATGATGATTAAACTAGGAAGCCATTTTCTAGTTTTTAGAAAATTAAATACCACATTAAAAGACCAGTTTAATTTAGGTAACGTCTTAAATCTCTCTCTAGAAAGAACAGGCTCTTCTAAAAAAATTACGGCAACTGTTCCAACTAAAATACTGAGGCTTATAACAAAATACACCATTCCCCAAGAAATATAATCTGCTAATAATAATGATCCGGCTCCTGAAACTAGCATTGCTATGCGATAACCATAGACATACATAGTAGCACCCATACTTTGTTCTTCTTTTTCTAATACCTCAATTCTTAATGCATCAATAATAATATCCTGAGTAGCAGAAAAAAATGATACTAATAGAGCAACTAAAGCTGTAATAGTGATATTATCTATAGGAGAAGTTAACCCTAACGCTATCACGGAAGCCATTAATAAAATTTGTATTAATATTAACCAGCTTCTTCGGAGACCAAATTTTTTACTAAAATAAGGTATAGGTATATAATCGAATAGAGATGACCAGAGATATTTATAAGAATAAGGAATAGCAACCATAGAAAATAGACCTATAGTTTTAACATCAATTCCAAGGCGTGATAGCCACATACTCAAAGTTGAACCAGTCAACGCTAAAGGAATTCCTGCAGAGAATCCTAAAAATAGAATTGATAGAACCCTATAATTACCAAGATTGATAAATAGGCGCTCTTTTAATCTAGTTATCATTATATAATGACCTTATTTTTAATTGGATGGATTAGCTTCGTTTAATTTCCTCAACTCCCTTGCTTCTTGCTCCTTTTCTTTCTTAATCCTGATTTCTTCTTGTAGCTTATAATATAAATAATTTTTATCATTAGGATTACCAATCACGTTATTTCTCTGTCTAGCTATTTCTCTATTACGCCTCCTTGCTTCTAAAATGTCTTCATTGGTAACAATGTTGTATTCTCCTTTAATATATTTCAAAAGCTTAGCATCATCTATTTTTCGCTTTAATTCTCCATTTAAATCACCGCTAATAAGAAGATTATAAGAAATTGGCTTAGAGTCATTATATGGTAAAAATAGAAACTGGCTATTAGAAGATAATACCATATTATTAAGATCCAAATATATTGCGCTAATCGCACTAGTGAATCTACTTTTAAAAGTAATATTATTACTTTGAATAATTCCTTTATGACTTTTTATATCCCCACTTAATGAAAGAATCTCAGTAGTTCCACTATTTAAACGCCTTTCTACTGAGCTCAACACTTTATCTTTAGCAAAATTCTTCCGTTGTAGTGCGATATCAACAACTCCATCAGTATTTATACCATTAATGCTAATATTAGACCCTATAAAATTAGTTGATAGATTTAAACTTCCCACTAGTTCTTTTATATTTTTTCCTCCAACAACCATGGATCCATTAACTGAAACAGGACCTTGAAAAGCATCAAGCTTGGGAGAAATATTAGACAGTAAATTTTTCACTTCAAGATTAGACCCTGAAAATGAGAACTGACATAATATTTGTTTAAAAAAGCTTACATTCCCTCTAGTTTGAATCTTGCCGCCATAAACCCCCATTTCCAAGTTATCTACATATAAAGAATCACCTGCTGTCCTAGCAACAAACTTAAAATTCTCGAGTTTTTGCTTTTTAACCTTAAGAGATTTAACTCCTATATCAAACTTAGCAGCATATTTATAAATCCTAAATGGCTTTATAGGTTCATCACTCCACACTTGATTGTTTGGCTTTTTATAGTCTGATGATTTAATAAATCCAAATAGTAATGAGTCAAGCACATCATAATCTAACTTATTACCCGATATCTTAATAGCTAATGATGGTTTAATTGTAAAAGCCGTTAAATCTAGTGAGAAATTACTCTCTGCAAAATCTGACTGTATCCTTCCTTTTAAGCTCATATTTGATGGAACTAATCTACACAACACTGTTAAATTATCAATTCTATGCTCATCTAATTTTGTATTTTCAAAAGTAAATTTAATATCATAAGTAGAGTCTAACGTTCTAAACCAAATAAATTTTGATAAATATCTATCATCCTCAGAGTCTTTAAGTAAGCTTTCTAACCTAGACTTAAACAAAGGAAGCTCAAAATTATCCACTTCTAAATTACGAATGTTTAAATTTACTTTATAGTCATTAATTACATCTTGCTTAGTGGCTATACTACCAGATATTTCACCATCTCTACCAATAGAACCGGTAATCTCAAATATTGAAATTTCTTTTGGAGCAAATATAATTTTGGAACTTATACTATAATTTAAGTCATCTTCCTGAAGATTTATATAATCCCTTAAATCAAACAACTCTAGTGTTTTATTAATATTATTTCCATTATTAGAGAAATACCCTAATAAAACTGTGGTTCCAGCAATTTTACTAAATGTAAAATTTGATATTAAAAATTTTGAATTAAGTTCGTTATTACGAATATCAAATTCTAAAATCCCATCATTAATTTTTTTATCCTTAATATTGTAATGAAAATTAAAATCATATAATGATACTTCTTGAATAAGAATTTTCTTAGATGTTAATTTTAAAGCCACATCCTTCTGGTTTAAAACACCAAAATTTAAATAACTATTATTATCTGTAGTTAAATTACTGGTATCTACAAAAACTTCATCGGCTGAAACTGACAATTCTTTTTTCTTAGAAAAAGTTATGAAATGATTTATATCAATACTTTCAAAATCAAAATTTAATGTCATATTTGATAAATCACTATAAATAAATCTAAGATTTCCACTGCCATTGGTGTGACTAGAGCTAACTTTAATATTTTTAGCATCTACGAAGCCATCTATATATGATATGTTTCCTGATATTTTTATATCATCGTCCGAAGAATTTTTTTCCATATCAACTAAAAAAGGCATTACTCTTGCAAAATGCTTCACTAATACAACAGGATTTCTAATTTCAACGCTTATATTACCATCAACTTCCCAGGTATGGTCGACATTAAAGGTTACAAAATGCTCTAAAGAATTATCTTTTCCTTGCTTTACCTTGCCTTGAAAAGTTAAGTCTGCATCTGCACTCTTAACATTTATATCAAACGGCTGCAAAGAATTCCTGTCATATCCTCCTAACTGACCTTCTATATTAACTTTCTTATTATCTTGAAAAACACTCCCTAAAAATTTTATACTATCATTGTTTCCAAAATCCATCCTTATATTCATTTTAGTATATTGTTCTTGTTCTGGATGAGCTTGACTATAGGATAAAGAATTTGTAACAATAAACGATTTTAAATTTATTTTCTTAACCGCAGCAAATACGTTATCAATACTATCCGCTCTCTGATCTCTATTAATTTTAGCTTCCTGAATCTCAATACTATCAGGCTCCCTATCACCCCAGAAAAAGTTAGAGATAGACATAGTTATTATAATTTTATTGACCTGAACTACATTAACGAAATTATGCTCATCTCCAGTATATACATGCACATTAGGAAGAGTTATTTTAACTTGTGGAAATATTGACAAAGTAGCATCATCTTTAATAGAAACTTTATTACCTGATTCTTTCTCAATATAAACAATTAACTTTTGCAAATGAGGACTCAAATCTATAATTTTTGGAACTGCAAAAGCCGCAAGAGAAAGAAGCAAAAATAAAACTACAAGCGTTTTTATTGTTCTTATAAAAAAAATTTTTATCATAGCTCATTCAAATAATATTGACATTATACGTTGAATTATACACTTATAGTAAATATAAAGAAATATATTTAATAGAAATTTTATGTCCTTAATAAATCCAGCACATTTGATTAAAGCAATTAACTTATATCCAGGGTCTGGGGAGTATGTATATGAAACAACCCCTATTATCTCAGATAATATTGTAATAAATATCCATAACGACCAAGCAAAGCCTGACGCAACATTATCCATCATTCATCTAAAACAAACCATGCCCAATTTAAAATATATTTCTGTTATGGTTAATTGGTTTTCCACCTCTTTAAGTGCAGGAGAAGCAGAAGTCATACCCAAAGTAGAAGGCAATGATAAAGATATCGATTGGCAAGTAGGAGAATATAATCGTAAGAATGCTGAGGAAATGCATTATTTCTCTAATGGAGAAACAACCTTTGGTGGAACTCCCACTGATCGTAGCATAATTGAACTATGTAGTTTACTTAAAGAAGAAGGATATAAAGTTATGCTATCTCCACTTATTATGGTGGATGATGAATCTTTAGCTAAACCTTGGAGAGGATATATTACTCCAATGGGAAAAAGGCACACCCAACAGAAAGATATTGAACATTTTTTTAAGAGTCAAAAAGGATATAATAACTTTATCCTACATTATGCTAATCTTGAATATAATAATATCAAACTAAAAGATGTTATCGATAGCTTCTGTCTTGGCAGTGAATTAAAAGGACTCACATCAATTAAAGTTAATGAATATCTATACCCTGCAATACATCAACTAAAAAATCTATCAGGCCTAGTAAAAACTTCAATGGGACCTAATATTAAATTGACTTATAGCGCTAATTGGGGAGATGAATATCATAATAGTAATCTAGATCCACTTTGGTGTGACCCCAACATTGATTGGGTAGGAATAAGTGCATATTTCCCGTTAACTGACAATTTACCACAAGATCAAATCACTTATAATATTATAAAGAATGGTTGGAGCAGCGGCGAAGGAATTGATTACTATAAAGAAGGCGACAATAAAATTCCATATACTGATCAAGCCTGGGCTTGGAAAAATGTTGAATATTGGTGGGATTCTTTTCATTTAAAGGGATCCACTTGCTGGACACCTAAAATGAAACCTATTATATTCACAGAATATGGATTCTCATCACTTGATGGCACCACTAACAATCCTAGTTTCTATTATGAAGAAAACTTAGAAAACGCACCTAAAGTTAATAACCATGCCCAAGCTCTTGCCATTGCAGCTAGTGAAATATTCTTTGCAGAAAGCAATGCTAGAAATAAAGATTTCCTAGCACATAATTTCTTATATGTATGGGATGCAAGACCATATCCTTATTTTCCTAATTATTGTCATACCTGGTCTGATTGCCAAAAGCATAAATATGGACATGCATTAAACGGCAAAATTGATGACATTTTAATCGACATCCCTGAAGAAGACCTTATTATGGCTGGATATTTTCTTGAAACCAAAGAGCTTTGATTTCTTTAAAAGACCTACCCACTAATTTTTATGACTAGGTCTTTATCAATTATTATAATTCATGTCCATCACTGGATATTTCCACTTCCCCACAAATTTCAATGTATTTTGCTTGGAAGGTGGTCCCTTGAATCTCTTGACAGAAATTCTCTACAGAACCTGATAACAATTGTGCCGTTTCACCATGCCCTTGTTCTAAAGAATTTTGAAAGACACTCACCACTCCAAGATGAACATTTTTATTGGCTCCATTATCCAAAAACAATTGAAGTATATCGTTATAACCAAAATGAGCAGCTATAAACAAAGGAGTGGCCCCCAGATTATTAGAATTTTCTAGATTTGCTCCAGCCTCTACAAGTAACTTAACCATATTAAAATTATGATTCTGAGTACTCGCTATTAAGGGAGTATTACCATTTTTTGCCTTAATCTCCGTATCTGCTCCTGCATTTAGTAAAATTTTTGCAACCTCAAAAAAACCTTCCTGAACAGCCCAATATAAGGCAGTAGCCCCCGAATGTATTTGATTAATCTCAATTCCATAATCTAAAAACATTTTAATTAGTTGAGAATATTCTTTCATTACTGCAGCATAAAAGGAAGGATTGGCATTGAGTCTAACATCCACTCTTGATTCTAATATTGACTCAACTATTTCCGTCTTATTTTCAAATACTGCAGTATGCAACATAACATGTGAAGGATCTTTATTGTCTCCTGCAAAATCAAAGTTCTGCTTATTATGATAATGCTTCACAAATAGATGGTTCTTAGCGGCATTTCCTTTAATAAATGCATCAGGAAGAGTATATGGATATAAATGTGATTTTTGCACTACATATGGAAAGGATACTTGATCTTGTGTCGTATATCTCAGGGTTTGTAAATACCAAAGATCTAAGAATCGATGTACTTCTATATCATTATTATTAAAAGCAACAAAACAAGTACTCCAAACACCTAGATTTTTTCTTTGTGGATCAATAGAAAACCATAATTTTTCATCATAACCATCTCTTATATAAGATTTGTATTGAAAGCGTATATCCTGGTAAGGTTGCTTTTGATCAAACCAAAATGTTGAACTATATCTATAAAAATCTTTTGTATCATCTACTTCTTTCTTTAAAAGCCCCTTATGAGTATAATGCTCCCAAGATATAATTGGACTGGATTCCATTTGGCTAACAACCCATTCTGCTGTTTTAGGATTAATAATTTCTATTGTTCCATCCAACCATACTACTACATCATAATCCTTTAATCTTGGAATATTATGAAATGACTGTTTATAGAATTTTGCTATATTAAAAGTATGATTATTATTTTTCAATGAATTCACGTATGAGCCGTCATCAAACATTGACGGATTTGTATGGTGGTAAGGCTCTGAATCAACAATCCAGTGATTAGAAATAATATCATTATTATTAGTAAAACATATAAAATCTGTAGGAATTGTTTGATTAACATAATTCCTACAACTAGCTTCATAATCTCCATATACCGCTGTAATAAATGCAATTTTTTTATTTTTTATCATTATTATTTATTCTCCTATAGCTATAAGCTTTAACTTAAAAAAGTACTAACTCTGTTTTATAAAAAAGGCATTCCCAATAAAAACCACAAATCTTATTAAAGGTACCTTCTAAACTAAAGACTTACCATCCTTATAAGCAGGGGTTATAAATTATAAAACCACTTCTTCACACAACCCCGAGTAAGTTATTTCATAATCTGTATTAGTAATTAACTGACAGAAACCATCAGTTGACCCAGCTAATAATTGAGCTGTATTTATATGCCCTCTTTCTAAAGATATCTCAAATGGAGTTGTTCCTTGAACCTGAGTATTTTTATTAGCTCCATTTGCTAAAAGCAATTTAAGTATATCATCATAACCTAAATAAGCGGCTGCAAATAACGGCGTAATATCCATTCTAGAAAGAGTTTCAGTATTAGCTGAATAATTTAAAAGCAACTCTACAAGATCGTAATTGTGTGTTACAACGCTTCTATATAATGGAGTTATTTGGTTAATAGCTTTAATCTCAGTGTCTGCCCCCCTTTCCAAGAGAAGTTTTGCTACATTATAGTGACCATTTTCAACACTTGCATATAGAGCATTTAAACCGCGTTCAAAAAAATTAACATCAGTTCCCTCGTCTAACGTCCTTCTAACTGCTTCAACATCTCCATATATTGCATTATATATTATTAAACGATGCGGAACATATGCACAATACTCATCATCTATGTGATTATTAGTTTTACCCAATTTCTCAAGAGTCATTGGTTTCACAACTAATAACTCAGCTGCATTTAAACGCAATAAATCATCTATAGAAAATTGATAATTTAAATAATTACACTCCTCTTTGACCGATAAAAGATCTATAAAAACATATCCTTTATCTAAAAGATTACTTAAACATTGTTTTATACCAACCACAGACTGATATTTAATTAATAATGGCATCTGCCAATCAATACAAAACATTACATCGTCGGAAAAGTTTATAATATTTTTAGCCCCATCTAACACCTTACATTCGCTTCCCTCTGCATCTAATCTAACAAAGTTAATACCATGTTCTATTCCACGAAAATATTCATCTAAAGACACAGCTTTAACCGACTGAGTTAAATCATTACTTTCTTCCATTACGCTACTACCCAAAGACTCTTTTATATTTTCAAAGAAATTTATTTGTTGAGAATAATCTAAAACTGCTAAATTCTCTGCAACAATATTAGTAACACCATTTAGAAATATACTAGTAGTAAAGTACTCATATAGTTTTTTACCCGGCTCAAAAGTGTAAAGCTTTCCTGTAGAACCAAGCTTCTGACTTACTAGCAAAGCGAAGTCTCCATAATTAGACCCCACTTCAACATACGTATCCCCAGGACCAACTAGCTCTAATATTTTTTTTACTAAATAATATTCATGCCCTTCTCCAAGAGAAAGATCATTCACTTTACCAAAACTATCTCTATCATCTACAATAAATATTAGACCATTCGGTAACTGCCATATTTGTTTATTATTAGGAAGCTCTATTCCATGCTCCTGAATTAAAATAGAACTTAATGTTTTTCTTACCATATTATTCTCCAATTTTTACAATATTATTAGTTAGCACTTTGCTTATTCTTATAAAAGAAAATCTTCTTTTGAATATAAATCCACAGATTTTCATTGCCCACAGTCATAGTTTTTATGTTATAATCCAAAACATGCCTTAATAGGATCAAACAACCAATCCCATTCTCTTTCCATAAAATGATCTAGCATTGTTTTGGTATCATTAAACCCTGGGAGCATCACAGAATAATGCTCAACTTCATGCCTTAAAATAACCTCTTTATCTGCTGCAAAAACTGCCCCATAGGTTACGTACATAGCCTCATCAAGTGATTGATTACCTATATATTTATAATGAAAATCTAACATACTAGCATTTCTAGGAACAAAATCTTTATATCTTGGAATATTATCCCAATCTAAGTTCTTCAGAAATTCCCACTCTTTTGCTAAAGTAGTATTAACGCATTTTCCTATTATGTTCTTACATTTAGACTCTAAATCACCTTTAAATCGAATAAGAGGGAAAAATGTATTTACATCATAAGGATCGCCTTGAATAAATAGAGTTCTATCTGCAAGGTTATTATAATTATCTACAATATGCTTTAAATATGTTCCACCTAAATAACCAACATTCTCTGTATTTATTACATTAATATTACCTGGTAATTCTTCAATATCATCTGGACCCTTATTATAAACCGTTACCTTATCGTGAGGAAACTCTTTTGAAACCCATGATAAATCTTCTTTATATCTAACAACAACCACTTCAAATGATCTTTTATCATTCATCGTCTTTTGATCTACTTCTCTAATCTTATCTGCAACAGTATTATAATAATAGTCAAGAACTATAGAATGAATTTCATCAATTCTGCTATCTTTATCCTCTCGGTTATAGAAAAATGAACTAAGCTGAAATGGGATTTTAACATCACGATAGGAATCTATATCAGTTTCCGATAATACAACATCAGATAGAAGATCTGCCCCAGCATCTAAAAGCTGCACAACTACATCTTTACATTTACTATATATAGCGGCGGCAAGAGGCGTATATCCATCTACATTTTTTTCTATATCTGCCCCAGATTCTATAAGTATTTTTGTAGCTTTAGCATTACAATTTAAAGCTGCGCTAAAAAGAGGGGTTCCACCATTATCAGCTGGAATTTCTATGTCTGCCTTTTCTTTAATAAGTAATTCAAGTATTTCTGGTTTGTTTTTATTTGCTGCTGCATATACAGGTGTTGCACCTATATCATGCCTACTATTAATATTAACACCCTTATTTAAAAGATCTATGACAGCTTGTTTATCTCCCTCCAAAACAGCGTCAAATAGTTGTTTGTCTATCTTCGTAGTATCTGTAGCACCTTGGAATACTAGATCCCATAATTTTTCTAAATAGAAATCTGCCATCGGATATATTTCATCAAACATTTCTAGCAATCTTTGATAGAACTCTTTTTTATGGGTATAAACTTTGTCTTTCTTCACAGCAAATTGAGCTCCCCAAACCATAGATAGGGGTTTTTCAGGAATAATCTCACCATCAACATATTGATGAGCAAAATCAATCATACTATAGTTCTCAAATAACTGAAACTTACCCCCTCCATATCTACTAGCTTCCCAATCTAATTTATCAATATTAGTTATATTCTTAGACCTCTCTAACAAACTGCTTTCAACGCATCTTCCTACTATATTCTTACATACAAAGGGATCCTCTTTTTTATATCTTATTAATGGTAGCAATAAATGTTGATCATAAGGATCTCCCTGCAAAAACAAAGTTCTATCATACAAACGATCATAGTGATGTATTAAATGATGTAAAATAGTTCCACCAAACCACCCAGTATTAGGAATCTTTATTATTTCACTATTAACTGGTAAATCTTTTAAAAATAGATCATCTTCACCTTTATTATATATAAGTATCTTTTCATTCTTAAATTCCTTATTAAGCCATGACAAATCTTCATTATACCTTACAACAACAACTCTAAAATCACCTGAATTATCAACCTCATTAAGAGGTAATTCTGCTAATTCACGTTGATAATGATCTCTTATAATTTTATAAATCTCCTTATGAAACTCACTACTATCTCTTTCTTGATTAGCTATTAAAATAGGAGTATTTACAACGCTATCCGAGTGAATCAAAGCGCCCGCCTCTAAAAGAATTTTTACATCCTCTACACAACCAGAAGAAATTGCAGCATAAAGTGGACTATACCCATCAACCGTTGTCTCTGTATTAGCACCTGATTTTAAAAGAATTCTTGTTATATTAGAATGACAACTATGAGCAGATTTAAAAAGTGGTGTTGTTCCTTTATCTATTGGAGACTCAATATCTGCGCCTACATAAGAAAGTAACTTAACCGTATTAACATGATTATAAGTAACCGCTACAAAAAGAGGAGTAGCCCCTAAGGTATGACGACTATTAACTTCAGCACCATCGAATAATAGCTCCACTACAGCCTCATTATTGCCAGATAAAGCAGAATCAAATAACAACTTATTTAAAGTGGAATTATTACCCTTCATTTTCATTTTTATTACCAGTTAATTTTATTAATACACATCACTCTCTATTAAAAGTTCTCTCCATGGTTAAAATTTTCTATTTGACCACAATATTCTATATATTCTTGATATATATCTAGTTCTGAAATCTCTTTACAGAAACTCAACTCATCATCAGCTAATAATCTTGCAATTTCATAGTGTTTTAGTTCAATAGCTCTCTCAAAAGTACTAAAACCTCCCACAGTAACATTTTTACTTGCACCTTTTTCTAACAAATACTTAACCATATCTTCACTATTAACGTATGTGGCCAAATACAAAGCTGTGGCATTGTTTCTATAAGAAGACTCTATGTCTGCTCCATTTTCTACAAGTAACTTAACCATAGGAAAATCATTATTTTGAGCACTCATACACAATGGTGGAGCACCACCGATTGTTTTGGTATTTACATTAGCTCCTGCTTTTATTGACTCTGCCGCTACATCAAGCCCCCCATGTTGAGCTACCATATATAAAGCAGTAGCTCCTATTGAATGCATCTTATTAACATCAGCACCTTGTGAAATTGCAAACTTTATATTTTCAGGGCTATTTCTTAAAGAAGCAGCAAACAAAAGGTTATTGGAACATTTTTCTTTATTATCACCTAAAACATCATTATCTATAAATTTCTGTAATGAATTCTCTTTAATTGCTAAAAACTCTAGCACTCGTGCCCCTATAAGATCATCTATTGTAAAGCGATAATTTAAGTTACCACATTCTTTGTCAAAATTAGCAATATCAATAAGAACAAACCCTTCATTAACAAGGCCTGAAAGACACTCTCTTTGATCTTCTTCTTTCTCATACCTATCTAATAAAGCAGATTGCCACTCAATAAATAATCTTAAATCAGGCGAAGAATCGATAATTTTTTGTGCTCCTCTTAAAACCCTACATTCACTCCCCTCTGCATCAAGTCTTATTACATCAATGCTAGATTCTTTACCCTCAAAATAAGAATCTAAATTTATAGACTTTATTTTTTGAGTTCCACTACCACTAACCGTAGAAACATGACCCATTAAAGACACCTCTGTATCTTCTGAAAATTCTATTTCTTGCTCTGAATCAAGCACAGCTAGATTCTCTAGTTTAATATTAGAAATTCCATTTAAAGCCACACTGGTAGAAAAACATTCGAACAAGTTACGACCAGGTTCAAAGGCATATACATGCCCATTATCTCCAAGCTTTCTACTCATTCTAATAGAAAAATCTCCATAATGCCCCCCTACTTCAATATAAGTTTCATTCACACGAGCAAAATCCATCATCTTTTCTATCATATATGGTTCATGCCCTTTACCGCTCGATAAATTATGTAACTTTTCAAGATTATCCCTTGTGTCAATTACGAAAACTAAATCATCTGGCAAAGCAAAAATTTTCTTTGTTCCTGGCAATGTTATTCCACCTAACACTGATGCAATTCCACTTAATATTTTCGTTTTATCAATTACCATATCTTCTCCTTATTTATTATTATACTAACTACTAAAAATATTTAAATACACTAATCCTCTCCTACTAACTCTACACTAAATAGTTGGTTATCAGACTCAATAAAATCTACTTGTTTAGTTGAAAATATCTTATCCCATAACTTCTCAATATAGAAATCCGCCATCGCATAAGTTTCATTAAAAATAGGTAACATTCTTTGATAAAAAGTTTTTGAATGCAAATAAATATTCTCTTTATCTACAGCAAATTGTGCACCTAACACTATCGCTAAAGAATCCTCGGGAGGCATATTCTCATCAACATATTCATGAGCAAAGTCTATCATAGTATAGTTATCAAACAGCTGAAATTTACTTCCATACTTAGTCTTAGCCCATGTATCCTTAGTTCTATATTTTGAAAATTGATCTGACTCTGTAAGCAAAGTATAGTTAGAACATTTTGCTATTATATTAATGCAATTTAAGCTAAACTCTCCTTTATACTGAATTAAAGGAGTAATCAGAGGTTCAGCATAAGGATTTCCTTGTAGAAATAATGTTCTATCAGCAAAATTATTATAATAATTAACCAAATGGTATAAAATAGTTCCACCGAACCATCCAACATTAGGAATATTTATTATATCACTATTAACTGGCAAATTTTCTGTATTTAAATTATTTTCTCCCTTATTATAAATAATAATTTCTTCATTAGTAAACTCCTTATTAAGCCATGATAATTCTTCATCATATCTTACCACAACAACTTGAAAACTTCTTGAGTTATTAAGTTCTAAACTTGCATTTAACTTAGGTAGAGTTGTTTCTATCTCTTTCCAATAATACCCCTTTACTAAACTAAAAATTTCTTCATGCTCAGGACTATTATTTTTTTTACTCTCAGCTAATCTTAAAGAAGTTTCCGTTGTATTATTAATATGAATAGACACTTCATATTCCAAAAGAATTCTTACAACCTCTACACATCCCTTATAAATAGCAACGTAAATTGGAGTATGCATATTGAATTTAGCTGCATCTTTGTTAGCTCCTTTTTCTAAAAGAAATTTAACAACATCTACACGACAAAACTGAGCAGCCCTGTGAAGAGGAGTCTCGCCACTTTCTACAGATAAATTAATATCAGCCCCTATTATACTAAGTAACTTCATGGACTCTAATCTATTATTAGCACCAGCGGCAAAGAACGGTGTCGAATCTATAAGATGCCTACTATTAATGTTAGCACCATCTGCTACAGCTTCAATAATAGATTGATTATCTCCTTCCAATGCAGCATTATATAATTTCTTATCTAATGAAGTTATATTTTTTTCTTGAAAAACTGCATTCCATAATTTTTCTAAATAGAAGTCTTCCATTGGATACTTCTTGTTAAACACTGGTAATATTCTTTCATAATACTCTTGACTATGTAAATAAACTCTTTCTTTATCTATAGCAAATTGGGCTCCCCAAACCATAAATAGAGGATTCTTAGGCACAAGATCCCTATCAATATATTGATGAGCAAAATCTATCATAGTATAATTATCAAATAACTTAAACTTACCACCATATTTGGTTTCTGCCCAATCCTCCTCATTTATATCAGTTATATCCTTAGACTTCTTAAGTAAAGTAACTTCCACACATTTTGCTATTATATTATTACACTTAGATGAAAGACCATTTTTATACCTTATTAAAGGTAAAAATAAATGCTGTTCATATGGCTCTCCCTGTAAAAATAAAGTTCTATCATCTAAATAACTATAGTAATGAGCTAAATGTGCTAATATAGTTCCACCAAACCATCCAACATTAGGAATATTTATTACTACAGTATGAATTGGTAAATTTTCTAGTTTTAAGTTATCTTTGCCTTTATTATAAACAACTATCTTCTCGTATTTAAATTCCTTATTTAACCATAACAGATCTTCATCATACCTTACAACAACAACTCTAAAACTTCTTGAGCTATCATCTTGATCTCTATTAGAATAAAAATCCATCACTTCCCGATTATAATAATCCATTATAATATTATAAACCTGTTTATGCTCTAAATCTTTATTACGCTCCTGAGTAGCAATTAAAATAGGAGAATCTATCAGATGATCTGAATGAGTTAACGCCCCTGCATCTAAAAGAATTTTTACTGTTTCAACACATCCAGAAGAGGCTGCAGCATAAAGAGGAGTATATCCCTTAACCTCTGTTTCTATATTAGCTCCTCCTTCTAAAAGAGTTTTTGTTACACTAGAATAACACCTATGGGCAGCTTTAAAGAGAGGAGTCTCTTTATAATCTGTTAAACTCTCAAGATCAGCACCCATATCAGAAAGCTTCTTAACTGATTTAGATTTGTTGTAAGCAGCTGCTATGAAAATAGGACTCGCATTTAAAACATGACGACTATTAATCTCGGCCCCCTTAAATATTAATTCCTCTATGGTCTGATTATCTTCTTTTAGAACAGCCTCAACTAATTCATCATTCAACTCTGATATAGTCTTAGGGCGAAAAATAATATCCCATACTTTTTCTAAATAAAAATCAGCTCTGGGACATTTTTCATTGAAAAGAGGCAACATTCTTTCATAAAAACTTTTTGGATGTATATGAACTTGAGAAGATTTAACAGAAAACTGGGCCCCTAAGTCAACATATAAAACATCACTTGGAAAATAATCCTTATTAATATATTCATGAACAAATTCAATTAAATTAAACCCTAAAGGTTTATCAAAACACTTATATTTACTACTTGCCCAATCTTCCTCTGTAAGACCTTCAAAATATTTAGAATAATGTAATAAAGTAGATTTTTCACATTTAGCAACAATATTATTACATGTGGAATTTAAAGGGGCTTTATATCGTATCAGCGGTAGAAATGCTTCAGTATCATATGGTTCCCCTTGAAGAAATAAAGTTGTAGCTGCTAGAGAATCATAATTTTTTACCAAATGATGTAATATAGTCCCACCGAACCACCCAATATTCGGTGTTTTTATAACCTGACAGTTATCTGGCAAATATTCTAAATCGTCTTCCCCTTTATTATATACAATAACTTTTTCAGTTTTAAACTCTTTAGTAATCCATGATAGATCCTCTTTATACCTGACAACTACTACCTCAAATGTTGTTGTTGACACAATTGGAGGATAATTTTCAACTATTCCCCAATAATGATCCATAAGAATTTGGTATACTTCTTTATACGATTCGCCTTGATCTTGAAACTTACCAGCCAAACGTAATGGACTATTGTATAATTTATCCGACAATATATCTGCCCCAGCCTCTAGAAAAACTAAAACATTTTGAACGCATCCGGAATACACAGAATCCCAAAAAGAAGTACGTACACCAATTGTAGTTGAATAATTAGCTCCTGAATCTATAAGAAACTTAACAATACCAGAATAGCAATTATAGGAAGCTTTAAAAAGTGGAGTTGTACTATGATTCATTAAAGCTTCAATATCAGCTCCCATATATGTTAATAACTTAACAGACTCTGTTCTGTTATAAGCTGATGCTGCAAAAAGAGGTGTAGCATTTAACTCCTGATAACTATTAATTTCAGCTCCCTCAAATAAAAGCTCTAGTATAACTTCATTTTCTCCAGCACTTGCGGCATTAAACAGTCGTTTATTTAACACTGAAACATTTTTATTCTTAACTTGCATAACACATGACTAGCTCAATTAATAACTACAGAGCGCTAAATTTAAAATACAATAGTTAATAATAAGTTAATAATCTCAGCTCTTTAATAAAAAACCTGCTATAAGATTATTTTATAGCAGGTTTTTTATAGTTTAACTAAATAGATTAGCTTTTAAAACTGATCTACCTAGAAAATTAGGCTATATCTATATAGTAAGATATGCAATCTTCTACACCGGTCTTACTAGTACATTCAATACTACAAAGACCAACTACATTTAATATATCAGAAAACGTAGCAGCACCACTAGTGGCACAATTACTTGGAGAATCTGAACGAGTACAATCAGCTATAGTATAAGAAGCACAATTAGCTGCCCCCCAAGTTCCAACACCTATTGCTGCTTCAAGAACTGACCTAGCTGCTAAATGCTCAGAGGCCACAACACTATCTGAAATCTTTGCTCCAGTTATTGAATCAGCTGAAATCGCTGCTGCTGTAACTGCATTTGCTGCTAAATGTTCAGAAGCAACTTCACTATCTGAAATCTTTGCTCCAGTTATTGAATCAGCTGAAATCGCTGCT